>NZ_JARAMM010000009.1:0-212606 GCF_028807335.1 Sulfitobacter sp. PR48
TCGGAGCAGGGGCTGTGAGGTGAATCTCTTCGGCGCGGACCGGGTGGATGCGGACTTTTCAAAAAGTCCGGGCCGTTTTCTTCAAAGTAAACGGGTTCTGGTGCCTCTGGTCGGAGCAGGGGCTGTGAGGTGAATCTCTTCGGCGCGGACCGGGTGGATGCGGACTTTTCAAAAAGTCCGGGCCGTTTTCTTCAAAGAAAACGATACAAGCCCCGCGGATTTTGCAAGCCCGATGCCTTCACAGGTTCGGCACGGATTTCCTTGAAAGAATGGTTCCGGAGGCGATCCGCACTGGTTCCTGATTGCAGAAGATCACCAGTTGCCCCGCATTCTCAACTGCCGAGAACCCCCTGCGGTCAAGTTCCAGAAGAAAGGCATCCAGCCCCACGTAACGCTCGATGTCCCTGATCTTGCGGCGCACCACGCCACCCTCGCGGGCCGCTTTCGAGCTGAAGACATGGGTCACCCAATGCTGCGGTGACATTTCCATCGGCAAAGACATGGCGCGAGCCTAGCGCAATCAAGGTAAACGATCCTTTAACCGGCGCAGCACAAACAGCCGGATGGCCGAGGCAAGGCCGGTGTCCACGTCACGTTCCGCGTCGATCTGCGCCACCAGCGCGTTGATCGGCTGGCCCTGGGACGCCGCAATGGCGCGGAACTCGTCCCAGAAGGCATCCTCCAGCGAGATGGAGGTCCGGTGCCCCTGCAGGGTCACCGAATGTTTGACAGGCCGGCCGCTCATGTCTCGCGTTTGTGGCCCTCCAGATTGCGCGCGATCTGCTCGGCGCGGGCCTTCAGCGCTTCTTTCTGCGCCTTGGTCTGTCCGAACTGTACCGCGTTTTCATCCGCGCGGGCCTTGCGGGACGCGCGGTTGCGTTCTTTCTTCACCTTGTTGAGGTTGATGGGGGCGCTCATTTGGGTCCAATCATCTGTTCCGGCCGCACCACGCGGTCGAAGGTTTCCGCATCCACGAAACCCAGCGCAATTGCCTCTTCCTTGAGGGTCGTGCCGTTCTTGTGGGCGGTCTTGGCGACCTTGGTCGCGTTGTCATAGCCGATGGTGGGGGCCAGTGCGGTCACCAGCATCAGGCTTTCCTTCATCAGCTTGTCGATGCGCGCCTCGTTGGCCTTGGTGCCCACCACCATGTTGTCGGTGAAACTGCCCGCCGCATCGCCCAGCAGCTGCATGGACTGCAGCACGTTGTAGCTCATCATCGGGTTGTAGACGTTCAGCTCGAAATGGCCCTGCGAGCCTGCAAAGCCCACGGCGGCATCATTGCCCATCACATGGGCGCAGACCATGGTCAGCGCCTCGGCCTGGGTCGGGTTCACCTTGCCCGGCATGATCGACGATCCCGGCTCGTTTTCCGGCAGGATCAGCTCGCCCAGACCCGACCGCGGGCCGGAGCCCAGCAGGCGCATGTCATTGGCGATCTTGAACATGGAGGCCGCCACGGTCTTGAGCGCGCCGGAGAACATGACCATCGCGTCATGGGCGGCCAGTGCCTCGAACTTGTTGGGGGCGGTGACAAAGGGCAGGCCGGTGATATTGGCGATTTCGGCCGCGACCTTTTCGGCAAAGCCCTTGCGGGTGTTCAGACCGGTGCCGACGGCGGTGCCGCCCTGCGCCAGCTCATAGATGTCGGGCAGGCAGGCCTCGACCCGCGCGATGCCCTTGGCCATCTGATGCGCGTAGCCACCGAATTCCTGGCCCAGGGTCAGCGGTGTCGCATCCTGGGTATGGGTGCGGCCGATCTTGATGATGTCCTTGAATTCCTCGGATTTGGCCGCAAGGGCGGTGTGCAGCTTGCGCAGGCCCGGCAGCAGCGTGTCGCGCGCCACCATGCCGATGGCCACATGCATCGCCGTGGGGAAAGTGTCGTTCGACGACTGGCCCATGTTGCAGTGATCATTGGGGTGCACCGGGCTTTTCGAGGCCATCTGCCCGCCCATGATTTCGATCGCGCGGTTGGAGATGACCTCGTTCGCGTTCATGTTCGACTGGGTGCCGGAGCCGGTCTGCCAGACCACCAGCGGGAAGTTGTCGTCGAACTTGCCGTCGATCACCTCCTGTGCCGCCTGTTTGATCGCCGGAGCCAGTGCCGCGTCCAGATCGCCAAAGCCAAGGTTCACCTCGGCGCAGGCTTTCTTGATCACCCCCAGCGCCCGGATGATCGCAACCGGCTGGCGTTCCCAGCCGATGGGGAAGTTCATGATCGAGCGCTGGGTCTGTGCGCCCCAGTATTTGTCGGCGGGAACTTCGAGCGGGCCAAAGCTGTCGGTTTCGGTGCGGGTATCGGCCATGTCGGGCTCCTGATGTCTTTGTCGGTTGCGCATGGGTGTAGCGACCCGCCGCGCCCTGCGCAATCGGCAGGTGGCGCTAACAGGCTGCCGGAAGGGATCTATCGGACTCTATTTGCGAAACGAATCGAGCGAGACGATTTCGGCGTCCTTGTGGTCTTCCTCCGGCACCTCCAGCTCATCTTCGGTCTGCTGGGGCAGATCGCCGCGCTCGACGGTCTTGTCCGCGGCGCTGCCACTGTCCTGCTGTTCGAAGCGCAGGCCGAATTCGACCGAGGGGTCGACGAAGGTGCGGATCGCATCATAGGGGATGTAAAGCGGCTCCGGCGCATCCCCGAAATTCAGCGTCACGGCAAAGCCTTCTTCGCCGACGTCCAGCTTGTCGTACCAATGCTGCATCACCACGGTCATTTCGCCTGGATAGCGGTCAGACAGCCAGTCGGCCAGTTCCGCATCCGGGTGCGAGGTGTCGAAGGTGATGAAAAAGTGATGATTCCCCGGCAGACCGCGTTCCGCGACATCCAGCAGGACCTTGCGGATCAAGCCCCGCATGGCCTCGTGCATCAGGTTGCCATAGTCGATCTTTCGGCTCATCGTTCACTCCGGTTGTGCCCTTGGGCCGCCTCAGCATAGCCCATTCCCCGGCAAGGAAAAGGGGGTACAGCGTCAAACCAGAGCCATCAGCAAGGCGGCGGTTGTCAGTGCCGCCATTGTCAGCACAAAACCCCGCCGGAAGCCCAGCATCAGGACCATGCCGGCGATGACGAGGAGGCAGGCCAGGATGTTGAAACTGCCCGGATCCGGGGCCGGAATGGCGAGGAAAAACGCGCCTTCGACCCGGTCGAAGATCACATGCAGCGCAAACCAGACGGAGAGGTTGGCGATCACGCCGACAACGGCGGCGGTGATCGCGCGCAAAGCTCCGGCAAGCCGGGGCTGCGCAGAAATCCGCTCCAGGTAGGGGCCGGCAAGGAAGATCCACAAGAAGCAGGGGGTGAAGGTGACCCAGAGTGCCAGCAAACCCGCCGCCAATGCGCCGCTGACGCCTGACTGTGCGAATCCCGCCAGCAGGGCCACGAATTCCGTCACCAGGATCAGCGGCCCCGGCGTGGTTTCCGCCAGCCCCAGCGCGTCGATCATCTGGTCGGTGCTGATCCAGCCGTAGTCCTGAACCACGGTCTGGGTCATATAGGCCAGCACCGCATAGGCGCCGCCAAAGGTGACAACCGCCAGCCTGGAAAAGAACAGACCAAGCTGCAGCAGGAAATCCTGATCCAGTGCCCAGAGCGCCAGCAGCGGCGCGGCCCAGAGCGCGGACCAGACCAGCAGGGTGCGCCCGGTCCGGGCGGGGCGGGCGGGCAGATCATCCGGCACCGCCCCGGTGGTCTGACCGCGCATCATCCCCCAGAGCCCGGCACAGAGAATGATCAGCGGAAAGGGCAGGCCCAGCACAAAGAGCGCCAGGAAGGACAGCACCGCCAGCACCCAGCCCTCTGCGCCGTGCAGGGCCTTGCCCGCCACCTTGCGCAGCGCCTGGAACACCACGACGATCACCGCCGCCTTGATCCCCAGGAATCCGGCCTGCACCAGCGGCAGCTGCCCGTACCAGGCATAGCCCAGTGCCAGCACGGCAATGACCAGCGCGCCCGGCACGACAAACAGGAGCCCCGCCAGCAGCCCTCCCGCCACGCCGCGCAGCCGCCAGCCCGCATAGGTGGCCAGCTGCATCGCCTCCGGCCCCGGCAGCAGCATGCACAGCGACAGCGCCCGCAGAAACGCCTCCTCGCCCAGCCAGGGGCGGTGTTCGACCAGCTCGCGGTGCATCACCGCGATCTGCGCCGCCGGCCCGCCAAAGGACAGCAACCCGATGCGGCCAAAGACACGGGTCATTTCCGGCCAGCCGGGCGCGCTCATGACGCGCGGTCCGCAGGCCAGTCATGGCCTTCGTCCTGTCCGTCGCGGGCCCAGCGGTAGAGCGCGTCATAAAGCGCCATGCCCGCCTCAAGCATCATCTGGTCATCGCGGTACTGGCGCGACAGCCCGACCGAGAGCGCCAGCAGCCCCGCCGCCTGGGGGGATTGGTCGTGGGTATCGGTATCGGCCGCGCGCACAACCTGTGCCAGCCGGTCAAGCGCGTCGGAGGAAAGGGCAAATTCGGACAGCATCTTGTCGAAGGTGCACAAGGGACCTTCATGCGAGAAACGGACGTCCAGCACATCGAAAGGCACCGCATCATAGCGCGCGGCCACGCCCATCACCTCGCCGGGCGAGACAAAAAGGAACCGCGCGTCCGGGTCCACGAAACGGCGGATCAGCCAGGGGCAGGCGATCCGGTCGATCTTGGGCCGGTGGCGCGTCACCCAGAGGGTGGCGCCGTCCACCGGTGCGGGCAGGGCGGTTGCGGGGATGCGCAGGGTGTCGGGATGGTCCCGCCAGCCATACATCCCGCCCGACAGATATTCCGCCGCCAGCCCGTCGGCGCGCAGGCGGGCGACCAGCCCCTGGCTCAGCTTGATGCCGCGCTGGCAGGTGATCACGCAGGCCCGCCCGTTCAGGCGTGCCTTGAGGCCCGCAATATCGGTATGGGGGTGGCGGAAGGAGCCGGGGATCAGAAACGGATCCTCGGCAAAGTCCGGGTCAATGGAAATATCGACGATGACCGGGCAGTCCGGCGTGCCAATCAGGCGCAGCAGTTGCGGTACAGTTATTTCATTCGGGGCAGCCATGGCATGCGTCCTCTCAAGTGGGATACATGCGAACTTTGGCTGGCGCCTCACGGGGCGTTCGCGGAGAACCCCATGCCCCCAGACAGCACCCCGGCGCGCTTCTGTCAAGGCCGGATGGTGAGGTGCGGGGGCGTCCGGCAAGTGTTGAGCGTCAGCTGACTTTGGCGTTTACGTCATCATTTGACCCAATAATGGGAAACCGGACCTGTCCGCAGATCGTAACGAGTGGCAGAAAGGAGGCCAAACCTGTGCTCTCAAAGTGCAGACCTATTGCCAAAGCAAAGCTTTGGCAGCGCCCGAACCGCCCCTCGGTTCGGGCGCGACCTGTTTCGGGTGTCGCGCACGGCAGCAACGTCCGCACTCCGGTCCTTGACCCAAACCGCGTCAAAGCACCGGTCTGGGACGGATGCGCTTGACGATTGGGTCACGAATGCATGATGCGGCCCATTGCAGGGAGTCAGATAACCCGCAGCGCCGAGTCAAAGATGCAGCACGACCTGCGACAGGTCCTAGGCAACCATATTCTGCCGTTCTTCGGGCGTTTCGGTGGATTCTTCGGATTCCTCGGGTTCCCGGGGCAGGCGCAGGACAAAGGTGCTGCCCTGACCGGGGACGCTGCTGGCGGTCAGCGTGCCACCATGCATTTCGGCGATATCGCGTGAAATGGCGAGGCCAAGGCCGGTGCCGCCGAACTGACGGGTCGAAGAGGCATCAACCTGGTGGAACGCCTCGAAGACCCGGCTGACCTGATCTTCGGGAATGCCGATGCCGGTATCCGCGACGCTGAATTCCACCAGGTTGTCATCCATGACCACATGCAGCTTGATGCTGCCTGTCTGGGTGAATTTCGCCGCGTTGCCGACAAGGTTGATCAGCACCTGGCGGACCCGGTTGGCATCGGCATAGATTTCGCCGGGTTCGACGGAGACGTCGAATTCCAGGCCCTTGTCCTCAATCATCGGGCGCATCTGATCTTCGACCGGGCCAACGATCTCGTTGATGTCGTTCTGGGTCGGCTGAATGGCCTGGCTGCCGGATTCGAGCTTGGCAAAATCCAGGATCTCGCTGATCAGCGACAGCAGGTGTTCGCCCGAACGTTCCAGCCGGGTCATCATGTTGACGATCTGCCCGGTGAGCGATTTCAGATGCGGCTCGATCTCCTCGGCGATTTCTGGATGGGCCTTGAGGGCCTCGTGCAGGGCCACCGCAGGGGGCAGGCGGTCCACATGGCGGGCAAGGCGGGCATGGCCCAGGATCACGGTCAGCGGCGTGCGCAATTCATGGCTCAACACGCCCATGAAATCGGTCTTGGCCTTGTTGGCGGCCTCTGCCGCCTGCTGGGCACGTTTCAGGTCGGTCACGTCGATGCGCAGGCCCACCACGCTGCCATCCTCCATCAGGCGGTCGGAGGTCTGCATGATGCGCCCGTCGGGCAGGACCTGTTCGGGATCCGAAGAGCCGTCCAGCGGGCGGTTGCGCCAGCCCTCCAGCCATTCCTCCTCGCGGCCGACGGCGCCGCGGATGACCCCTTTGGCCAGGCTGGACTTGACGATATCTTCGTATTTCACACCGATCTTCACGACAGAGGAGGGGCCGTGCATTTCGGCGTATTTCTGGTTCATCGCTATCAGCCTGCCTTCGGGATCGAACATCACGAAGCCATGGTGCAGCGCCTCGATGCCGTTCTGCAGCCGGCTTTCCGCGTTCCGCCGGTTATCGGCCAGCCGCAGGACATACATCAGGCCGAAGGCAACCAGCGAGGTAAAGGCAAGACGCAAGGCCCAATGCCAATAGAATTGCGGGCGGCGCTGTGGCCAGCCCTCTGCCGGGGTGGCTGCCAGTTCCCAGATGCCCAGCGGAATGTTGAGGGTCATCACCACCGGATCCTGGCTGAGCGCGTCAATGTCGCCCAGCAGCACCTGGGCCGTCGGGGCATCGTCAATCCGCCTTTCGCGCAGCACGATGTCATAGCGTTCCGAGAGGTTCGATCTGCTGATGTTGTCGACGAATGAATCGTAATCCAGCACCACGGAAAGCAGCCCCCAGGGCTCCGTCTGGCCGTTGCGCTTGGTAAAGACCGGCTGTCGGAGGATCAGGCCGCGCCCGCCCTGCACCAGATCGACGGGCCCGTCGATCTGGCCGCGTCCGGTGCGCATCGCTTCGGCCACTTTCGGATATTGCGCCGGGTTCGCGCGATAATCCAGCCCCAGCACCGCTTCGTTGCCGGTCTTGGGAAAGACCATGCTGACAACCAGGTCGGGCGCTGCGGCAATGTTGATCACATCATTGCTTTGCAACAGGAAATCGACCGCCTTGATGTTGTATTCGGTCTGGTTCATGTCGGGGTTTTCCGACAGGGCGGAGGCCAGCTGGGTGATCCGCAGGACGCGGTCCACCATTTCGGATTCGAATTGTTCGCGGATGGTGGACAGCTCAATCGTGGCATTCAGCCGGAGGCTTTGCAGATAGGTCTGGTAAGACAGGTTCTCGATCTTCTTGCCAAAGGCAACAATGATGCCGCAGACGGCCGCAATCAGCATGATACGCGGCACCCACAGATACAGGGAACGCTGGGGTGTGGGGCGATTTCCCGTGTAGCGGGTCATATCTCGGCCTAACTTTCTGTCCTGTATCGTTCTGTCTTTTTATCCGAACCACCTACACAAACATTTGCCCAGAATTGGGAAAAACCGTGACCAAGCCACTGATATTTCAATCTAACGGGGAAATTATGGCATAGTGTGACCCGATCACATCATCTGAAAATGACCGCATCAGGGCAAGACAGGAATCTGGATAGGGTCAAAATGTCCCGCCCGTCGGGTGGCAAAATAACCTTTGATGCCAGTGCGGCGACATGCCGATACCGCGCCGGGATCGCCGTTTTCGCAAGAAAGATCTGCCTTTCAGGGACGGGACGGCCTGGCATCCGGGCGGGGCGATTGGGGGGGCGCCGCGCGTTTCCGGGGCAGCGGATTCGGCCCGGATCACCGGGTCATAGGCAGTGCATCTGACAAAAAGGGCAGACCGCCCTGATGCTGATCCGCATCGCATTCCGGCCATCGAGGTAGGGGAAAGTGCAGGCTTCTGTTGCCAGGTGCCTGCGAACCCCGCCTTAAGTCGCTAAACCCAAGGACTTAGATTTCAGTCTCTCCGGTCGCTTACGCGGCCATTGCTACTGGAGCACTATTGTCATTTGCAATTGTACTTTTTACGCCGATAACGGTGGCAGTCAGCCGAGACAAAGCAAAACCCCTTTAGACGTTCGTCGATCCTGTTTCGACCCCATGATCCCCAAATGAAGGATGTTGGTGGAGTCGCCGGGTACCGCCCCCGGGTCCGATCCGCTTATTACGAGCGCGTTTATGTCCATAGTTCCGAAGAACACTCCAGATATAGGGCAGCGGGCCGGGGTTTTCAATCTCCCAGGTGATGAAATCGACCGGCGTCAGAGCAGCCCGCCGGCACCCCAGGCCAGCCCCAGCGCAATTGCCATGGCCGACAGGGCCGCGGCATAGGCGGCCAGTTTCCATTTCGAAAAGGGGCGTTCGCCAAAGGTGCGCCCGTCGATGCCCGAGACGACCACCTTCATGGGTTTGCCGTCATAGCTGTAATGCGCGATCCAGACCGGCAGCAGGATGCGGCGGTAATGGATGCCGGTGGTATCGGTCTGATAGCGGATGTCGTGAACGCCGGATTTGTTGATGTGATGCCTGATCCGGTTTCGGATCAGCAGTTTCTTGTCGGGGGCATTGGCGGCAAGCCCCTGTGCGACGCTCTGGTGATGGCGCTCGGCTGCAAATCCCGCCAGATAGCCCGCATGAAAAGGCCGGAGCGATCCGGGATCGAAATCATGCAGAATGCCGTCGCGGATCAGCGGCGTGACATGGGGCGAGGCGGGCATCAGCAGGTCGTCAAAGGCGATCTGCAGCGCCCCGGAGGTCTTGTGGGTGCGACGTTTGTCACCGGTGCCGGTGGTGTATTTGGCCCAGTACCGCAGGGCCTCGTGACTGTCGAAAGTCCAGAAGGGCGCATAAAGCCCGGCCAGCCGTGCGTCTTCCAGCAGCGCGGGCAGGCTGCCTGGCGCGGCCAGTCTTTTGCCGACCCAGGCCCGCATCTGGCGGCGGGCAAAACCGTGATCGGCCCGAAACGGGATCAGCGCCTTGGTCCGATAGCCGGCATCCCCGGTCCCCAGCACGACCGGGCCATTGCAATAGGGGCAATGTTCGGACAGGGTCGCGCCCACAAAGAGGACGGCACCGCCGCAGTTGCGGCACTGATAGATGCGCTCGCGGGTCAGTTCGGGCGGATCGTTCTCCGGCGCCTCGGGGTCATAGGCGAATTCCCGCGCCGCATCGGCGTCTTCGGGGGTCACGACGTCATGGGCGGTGCCGCAGCTGGTGCATTCCAGCTTGCCCTTCAGCGGGGAAAAGATGCAATGCCCGCCACAGGCGGCGCAGGACAGCGCGGCCTGATCCGCTTCAACCCGCTCGGTGCTGTCACCCGGCATCAGTCGTTGTCCCCCAGGGCGGCGGCGATTTCCAGCAGGATGCGCAGCCGCAGCCAGGACCGGTCTATCGCCCCCGCCAGATCGCCCGTCACATGCCAGTCGCCGATGATGGTGGCGAAAAACCATGTCGCCATCAGCCAGAAGGCAATCACCGCCCAGCCCGCAAGCGACCGGATGCGCCCGGCGGAACCGGGGCGCAATTCGTGGCGCGCCTCATAGACCTGGATCAGCTTGACCACGGGGCGGATGCCGATGGCGGTGGACAGCACCAGCAGGACAAGGGTGGCAAGAAGAGGGCCGGGGGGCGAAAACATCGAAGAGCCTGTTGTGACGCGACAGGAGCAGCTTTAGCACGGGAGAGGGGCAGACGGGAACCTTGTGCCGCAAACCGGGTGCGGAACCCGGTGCGGGATGGGGTAAAATAATACCTTAATTTCAAGTATCTGTTTTTGCATGATAAATCCGGCAAAGTGTCGCTTGACCGGGCGCGGGGGATGTTTATAACCCGCCCATCAGTTACCAGGCAGGGTGCTTTGCCCCTGCTTTCACCACCAAACGGGAATTTCCGATGAAAACTTTCTCTGCAACACCGGCAGACATCGACAAGAAGTGGATCATCATTGACGCCGAAGGCGTCGTGCTGGGCCGTCTTGCGTCGATCGTTGCCATGCGGCTGCGCGGCAAGCACAAGCCGTCCTTCACCCCTCACATGGATTGCGGTGACAATGTCATCGTCATCAATGCCGAGAAGATCCAGATGACCGGCAAGAAGCGTGAAGAGCACTTCTACTGGCACACCGGCCACCCCGGCGGGATCAAGAGCCGCACCAAGGCGCAGATCCTCGAAGGCGCGCACCCCGAGCGGGTCGTGACCCAGGCCGTCAAGCGCATGCTGCCCGGCAACCGCCTGAGCCGCCAGATCATGACCAACCTGCGCGTCTATGCAGGTGGCGAGCACCCGCACGAGGCGCAAAACCCCGACGTTCTGGACGTGAAGTCCATGAACAAGAAAAACACCCGGAGCGCATGAGCATGGCTGACGAAATCAACACACTCGAAGATCTGGCCGAAGTTGCAGGCATCGCCGCAGCACCGGAAGTTGAGCTGACCCCGCGTGAGCCCGTGCGTGACGAATTGGGCCGTGCCTATGCCACCGGCAAGCGGAAAGATGCGGTTGCCCGCGTCTGGATCAAGCCCGGTTCCGGCAAGGTCACCGTCAACGGCAAGCCGCAGAACGAATATTTTGCGCGCCCCGTGCTGCAGATGATCCTGGCGCAGCCTTTCGGCATCACCAATACCGAAGGCCAGTTCGACGTGGTCGCCACCGTCAAGGGTGGCGGTCTGTCCGGTCAGGCCGGTGCGGTCAAGCACGGTGTCTCCAAGGCGCTGCAGCTTTATGACCCCTCCCTGCGCGGCGCGCTGAAAGCGGCAGGTTTCCTGACCCGTGACAGCCGCGTTGTCGAGCGGAAGAAATACGGCAAGGCCAAGGCGCGTAAGAGCTTCCAGTTCTCCAAGCGTTAAGCTGCTGTTCATATTTTCGGGAAAGGCCGCGCCATCTGGTGCGGCCTTTTCGTTTTCTGAGATTTTTCAAGTGATTTCGACGCGCTGGCGCGCGCCGACCGACGGGGGAGGCGCTGCCTCCCCCGGACCCCCACCGGGAATATTTCTTGCCAAAAAGAATGCGGCAGGGTTTTACCCGGGCCGCGGCTGTCTATCTTGGGAAGCAACAAGGAGATTGCCGTGAAATATTCCCTTCTCGATCTGGCACCTGTCCCCGAAGGCAGCGATGCTGCGCAGGCGATGCGCAATACCACCGAACTGGCGCAGCGGGCCGAGGCGCTGGGATATCACCGCTACTGGATGGCGGAGCATCACAACATGCCCGGCATCGCCTCTGCCGCGACATCGGTGCTGATCGGCCATGTGGCCGGCGTGACCCGCAGCATGCGGGTGGGGGCCGGGGGCATCATGCTGCCCAACCATGCGCCGCTGGCGATTGCGGAACAATTCGGCACGCTGGCCACGCTTTATGGTGACAGGATCGACCTGGGCCTGGGGCGCGCGCCGGGGGGCGATCAGGCGGTCTATCAGGCGCTGCGCCGGGTGGGCAGCGACGATTTCGTGGGCGATGTGGCCGAATTGCAGGGTTATCTTGGCGCGCCTGTGCCCCATGCGACGGTGCGTGCCCTGCCGGGCGAGGGCACCCATGTGCCGCTGTGGATCCTGGGATCTTCGCTCTACGGCGCGCAGGTGGCGGCGCATTTCGGGCTGCCTTACGCCTTTGCCTCGCATTTTGCCCCCGATGCGCTGGAGCAGGCGGTGGCGGTCTACCGGCAACAGTTCCAGCCCTCGGCGCAGCTGGACAAGCCGCAGTTCATGCTGGCGGTAAATGTCTTTGCCGCCGAGACCGATGCGGAAGGGGCCTATCTGCGGACCTCGATGCAGCAGGCCTTTGCCCGGATGCGCACCGGCCAGCGCGGCAAGCTGCCGCGCCCGGTGGCGGATATCGACGCCGAGATCGGCGAGGCGGTGCGGCGCGGCGTGGATCAGGCGCTGCGGGTGACGGCCGTCGGCAGCCGCGAGACGGTGCGCGCGCAGCTGGCCGGGTTGATCGCGCGCCATCAGCCGGACGAGCTGATCCTGACCGGTCAGATCCACGACCATGCGGCGCGGCTGAGGTCCTTTGAGATTGCGGCGGAGGTGATGCAGGCGTTGATCCTTGAATCCGCCTGAACAGGAACATCACTCATCCGGGCGCACCAGCCCCAGACCTCGCAGGTAGATGCCGATGCCGGTTTCCAGCAGGTCGTCCGCCGGAAAGGGCGAGGCGCGGCCGGGGGAGTTGCGGGCGAAAAGTTCCACCACCCCATGGCTCATCGCCCAGATATGGGCCGAGAACATGGAAGCGGGCGGGCGTCTGTCCTCGGGGATATGCTGGCTGAGGTCGGTGGCCGCGCGTTCCAGCACTGCATTGGCGCGCCCCGCCACGGCGGCCAGTTCCGGGGTGCGGTTCACCGAGATGCCGCTTTCGAACATCGCGATGTAATGGCCGGGGTATTTGCGGGCAAAGGCCAGATAGGCACGGCCCGTCGCCTCGAACGCCCTGAGCGCGGAGGGCTGGCCGGATTGATAGGCAAAATCCATCAGATCGGCAAAAATCTCGTAGCCCTGCCGGGCGGCTTCGGCGATCAGGTCCTCGCGGCCATCGAAGTGGCGATAGACCGCCGCCGGGGTCACCCCCGCCTGTTTGGCCGCCTCCGACAGGGTAAAGCCGGTGGGGCCGCGCGCCTCGATCAGCTCAAGTGCGGCGTCAATCAGCGCCTGCCGGAGATTGCCGTGGTGATAGCCGCGCTTAGGCATCCCAGAGGTCCGGACCGCCGCAGATCAGCGGGTCGATCGCACCGATGGCGCGTGCGTCTTTCTGAGGGTAATCAAAGGCATGGCAGAGCACCCGCATGGCGTTCAGCCGCGCGCGGCGCTTGTCGTCAGAGCGGATGATGGTCCAGGGCGCATGGTCGGTATGGCTGCGCGTCAGCGTGTCCTTGATCGCCTCGGAATAGGCATCCCATTTGGCCAGCCCCTGAACGTCGATGCTGCTGAGCTTCCATTGCTTCAGCGGATCGCTTTCGCGCGCCAGCATGCGGCGCAGCTGTTCGGCGCGGCCCACGTTCAGCCAGAACTTGAACAGATGGATGCCGTCATCCACCAGCATCTTTTCGAAATCCGGCACCTGGTTGAAGAAATGCCTGTTCTGATCCGGGGTGCAGAACCCGAAGACAGGTTCGACCACGCCCCGGTTGTACCAGGAACGGTCATAGAAAACCATTTCTCCCGCAGTGGGCAGATGGCGCAGATAGCGCTGGAAATACCATTCGCCCTGTTCCGTCTCTGTCGGTTTCGACAGGGCGACGACGCGGGCGGCACGTGGATTAAGATTGGTGCGCATCCGGTTGATTGTGCCACCTTTTCCGGCGGCATCGCGGCCTTCGAAGACCATCACGATCCGGGTGCCGCTGTCGCGGACCCAGGATTGCAGCTTGACCAGTTCGATCTGCAGCTTTTCGAAGGCGTGCTCATAGACCTTGCGCGCCAGCCGCTCCGAATGGGGGTAGGAGGCGGAGATCACGTCTCCCTTGTCGGCCCGGCGGATCGCGTTGCGGATCTGGTCGGGCGCTTCATTCTCGTAAAAGGCGCTGATCGCGCCGTCAAAGGGCAGGTCCATGGGGCCTCCTGAAAGGGTCTTTGGTTTCAATATGGGATGTTAAGGGGATTAACGCAAACCCGCATGGGCTGCGGCGCGGTCAATGGCGGCAACAAGTTCGCCGGGCGCGGTATGCTGCAGCATGTGGCCCTGACCCGGCAGGATCTTCAAGGCGCCACGGGGCACGTCGCCCATCAGCACCTCGGCGTGGATATGCGCGGGCACGATGGTATCGGCATCGCCGTGCACCGCCTCGATCGGCATGGTCAGCCTGGCGTATTTCTTTTGCATTTCAACCACATGCGGGCGCAGGGCATTGACCTGCTGGGCATTTGCGCGCAGCGACGTGCGGCGCAGGGTCAGCCCGGTGCCCAGATGATCGCCATAGCCCGCCGGGGCCTCTTGCGGGGCAAAGATGGCGTTGATGCTGGCCTCCACATAGGATTTCGGGACAAAGGCGGTGACCATCGGCACAAAGAGCGCACCGCCCGGCAGCGAACCGTTGACCGTATAGGTCCAGCCCAGCCCGCCGGGCCAGGGTTCCGACACGGCACCGGCCAGCACCAGCGCGGCGGTGTCATCGGGGCGCGACAGGCCCCAGGCGATGGCCACGATCCCGCCAAAGGAATGGCCCAGCACGATGGGGTTGCGCACCTCCAGCGCATCGGCCGCTTTCTGCAGCAAGGCGGCCTGGGCCTGCGGCGTCTCTTCGCTGGTGTTCCAGGCACCGCCCGATCCGGGCAGGCGGCCGGTCCAGCCCATGCCGGGGCGGTCAAAGAGGATCACGCGGTAGCGGTCGGTCAGCTGCTCCGCAAAGCCCGTGGTAAAGTCGCGCAGATTGCCGCTGGCCCCGTGGATCAGCACCAGATCGGGGCCTTCGCCCATCACCAGCGCATGCACCGGCACGCCGTCGATGTTCAGGATCTGCCCGACGGGCGGCGTGGCGGCCTCTGCCGCGGCTTCACGGGCGGCTGCGCGCCATTGGACGACACCGATCAGCACCGCCAGCAGGACAAGGGCAAGAAACACGCCGGTTCGCATCAGCTCAGGTGCCGATCAGCGAAATATCATAGGGGCAGCTTTGATAGATCTCGTTGATCCAGTTGCCGTAAAGCAGATGCGCATGGCTGCGCCAGCGGTTCATCGGCGCGCGGGTGGGATCGTCATCGGGGTAGTAATTGCAGGGCACGTTGATCGGCGTGCCGGAGGCCACGTCGCGGTCGTATTCCTGTTTCAGCGTATCGCTGTCGTATTCGAAGTGGTTGAAGACATAGAGCGCGCGGTGCCCCGGATCTTCGATCAGGCAGGGGCCGACCTCGTCGCTGGCCAGCAGGGTGGTCAGCTGGGGATGGGCATCAACCTCGTCCTGGCGCATCTCTGTCCAGCGCGAGACAGGCACGACGCAATCGTCCGAAAACCCGCGCAGATAGGGCGAGGCGGGGGCGAGGTTGCGGTGCCGGAAACAACCAAAGGCCTTTTCCTCAAGGATGTGTTTCCTGACCCCGTGGAAATGGTTGATCATCGCCATCCCGCCCCAGCAGACGCCGAAAGTGGAATGAATGTTGGTCTGGGTCCAGTCCATCACGCGTTTCAGTTCGTCCCAATAGGTGACGTCGGTGAAATCCATGTGTTCGATGGGGGCGCCGGTGATGATCAGCCCGTCGAATTTCTCGTCCCAGACCTCGCTCACCGGGCGATAGAAGCTTTCCATATGCGCAGCGGCGGTGTTGCGCGTGCGGTGGTCCGACATGCGCAGCAGGCTGAATTCGATCTGCAGGGGCGTGGCCCCGATCAGCCGGGCAAACTGGTTCTCTGTCTGGATCTTCTTGGGCATCAGGTTCAGCAGCGCGATCTTCAGCGGGCGAATGTCCTGATGGTCGGCCAATTCGTCATCCAGCAGCATCACGCCCTCGCGGCTCAGCACGTCATAGGCGGGCAGGGTGGCGGGAATTTTGATGGGCATGGGCTTGGCGATCCGTGTAGTGAAGGGCTTAGATAGACCGGGCAGGCTGCGCTGCCAAGGGGGCGGGGTGGCTGCACCCGCTGATGTGACATTGCATTTTCCGCGCGCGCGCGCATCATGACATTCTGTTGCGCCAAGTGCCGAGGTTTCCATGCGTCTGACACTCTTGCTGATCTGCCTGTTCACGCCGCTTGCGGTTGCCGCGCAGGAGGAGGATCCCATGGATGTTCAGCGCTGCGTCTGGCGCTGTCTTGCCGATTCCTCTGGTCCGGCAAGTGCTGAATACAATCAATGTGTTGTGTCGCTTTGTTCAGGTGAACCTGCGGCGCCGCGCCACTCAGTTGCAGCGCCTGCATGGCGCGCCGGGCTGGCCAGCGACGGGGTGCACCGTTTTGCCGGTGCGGATGCCGAGCAGGGCTATGGCTTCTATTATTTCTGCACACCGCAGGCCAGTTTCTTTGCGCTGACGGCTCTGCCGATGGCGGCGGGCCAATACCGTTTTGTGATCGGTGATGTCGCCTATCTGGTGCCGCTGGACCGCAGCCGGGGCGACCTGAGCGTGAACATCCCGCCGGGCGATGCCTTTATGCAGGGGGTGCAGGAGGGATCATGGCTGCGGGTCGAGGCGCTGAATGGTGCGTCGCTGGTCCAGTTTTCGCTGTCCGGTGCCGGTGAGAGCATCAACAGCGCGGTGCAGGGGTGTTTTGGGCGCTGACTAGTCCAGACAACCGGCGATCAGCTCCACGAAATCCGCTTCGCTTTTCAGCGCGCCAATCTGGTCGGGGGTGATGGTGACACCCCATTTCGCCATGGCGGCATAGCGTGGCTGGCGGTGCGACAGGGCCTGCGCATAGGTCCAGCGGACAAAGGCATCAGGATCAACTTCATCCTCTGACACCTTGTTTTCGCTCAGATAATCCTTCCAGACCCGTTCAAGGAAAGCGGGCTGATAGGCCATCGGTTTCGGCGCGCGGTCAAAGCGGCGGATCAGCTCCTGGGTGTGGGCCTCATCCCCCTTGATCCAGACCAGCAGGCATTCCTCCGACAGGGTTTTCAGCAGCGGGTCCTCCGGGTTTTCCGGGTCCACCCATTCGCAGATCGACCCGCCGGTGTCGCAGATGAAATGGTCATAGCCATAAAGCGCCTTGGCGCGCCGGGCGAAATGCGGCGTGTCGTTCAGCGCGGCGATCTCGGCCAGGCGGAAGGCTTCCTGCCGGGTGGCATATTCCGCCATTGGCAGGCCGCCCTTGTCCGGCGATCCGGGCTTGCCCAGCCAGGTGGCAACGGGGCTGAGGTTCTCGAAGGTGATGTTGGAGGCGATATAGATGCTGTCGGTCATCAGCAGATCGCGCAGGAAGGGCACTTTCATCGCTTCGGACTTGGCGTTGTCGACAATCGCCTCACCCAGGTAGCGGGTGCCGATGCGGTAGTCGATGGAATAGTGGAACCAGCCGCCAGAGGCCCGCAATAGCCCGCTCAGGTGGGTTTTCCCCAGTCCCGACATGCCGAAGACAAGCACTTTGCGGCGCGGCGCGGCGCGCCAGTCCTGGGCAGTGGGGTATAGCATGGGGCAGGTCCGTCAGGTTGATGTCGCCCCCTGTCTAGCGGAGCGGCGGCGCGGACGCCAGATGCGGCCGTTCAGGATCAGCAGCCCGCCCGCCAGCAGTGCAAAACCCGCATAGGCCGCCGGGCGCAGCGTTTCACCCAGCACCAGCGCCCCCAGCAGAATCGCAAAGGGCGGGATCAGCAGCGTGACCAGCATCAGGTTGCCGCTGCCCGCCATGCCCAGGACACGGTAATAGAGCAGATAGGCCAGCGCTGTGCCCAGCAGGGCGTAATAGCCGATGGCGGCCCAGGTGCGGGGGGCAAGCGAGAGGTCGATTGGCCCTTCGAGAATCCAGGCCGCGGGCAGCATGATCAGGGTCGCGCCGGTGACCATCCCCGCCGCGGCCACCTGTGGCGGCTGGCCCGACAATGTCTTGCGCGCCCAGACGGAGGCAAGCGCATAAGACACCGTGCCCCCGATCACCGCCAGCTGCGCCAGCGAGCGCAGGTCGAACTGGGCCAGGTTCTCCAGCCCGATGGCGGTGGCCACGCCGGCAAAACCCAGCAGGACGCCGATAGCCTTGCGCAGGGTGATCCGCTCATCCGCAAAGAAGATTGCCGCCGCGATCACGCCAAAGATCGCGGTGGCGGCATTGAGGATCGAGGTCAGGCCGCTTTCAATGTGCAACTGGCCCCAGGCCATCAGCCCGAAGGGAATCACATTGTTCAGCAACCCCATGACCAGAAAGGCGCCCCAGATGCGCGGATCGTGGGGCACCCTCAGGCCCATGACCAGCACCGCCGCCCAGAGCGCCACCGCCGCCCAGCCAACCCGGTGGGCCACGGCCCAGAGCGGCCCGATTTCATCAAGGGCCATCCGGATGGAGACAAAGGACGCGCCCCAGATCGCTGCCAGCAGCAGCATTTCGGTCCAGGCGCGGGGGGTGATGGATTTTTGCGGGCTCATGGGGGTGACCTAATTGGCCGGGCTGCGCACCGCGACCCGGATCATGCGGTTTTCTGCCGGGTCTCGACCCAGATGTTCAGGTAATTCCCGGCAAAGATGATGATCGCACCGACAAACACCCAGAGGTCCACGGTTTCGCCATAGACCAGCATGGCAAGGATGGCGATCACCGGCAGGCGGGCAAAATCGATGGGTGACACCACCGCGGCCGGGGCCAGCCGGAGGGCATTGGCTATGCAGAAATGCGCCAGCAGCCCGCAGACCCCGACCAGCGCCAGCAACGGGGCGCTGGACAATGTGGGCAGGGCGATATCGCCGTCAAAGCCTGCGGTGAT
This sequence comes from Sulfitobacter sp. PR48, assembly GCF_028807335.1. Classification (NCBI taxonomy): domain Bacteria; kingdom Pseudomonadati; phylum Pseudomonadota; class Alphaproteobacteria; order Rhodobacterales; family Roseobacteraceae; genus Sulfitobacter; species Sulfitobacter sp. PR48. The sequence goes on from NZ_JARAMM010000009.1 coordinate 18,551, forward strand.
CAGCCCGAAGATCAGTTGTAGCAATGTCAGGTAGAACATGATCGCGGTAATGCTTTGCCGGGCGGTCAGTTTCTTGGTGGTGATGAAGGTCAGCGCGAAAAAGACGGCACAGCCGGCAGCGGCCAGCACCCCCGCGTTCATCCCGGCAACTGTGGGGCGCGCCACGATCAGGATGCCGATGAACCCCATCAGCGCCGAGATGGAGCGGACCCTGGTCAGCCGCTCGCCCAGCAGGAAGGGGGAGAGCACGATCACCCAGAGCGGCGTGGTGAATTCAAAGGCAAAGACCTGCGCCAGCGGGATCACCGTCACCGCAAAGAACCAGAGGTTCTGGCCGGTGAAATGCACCAGATTGCGCAGGGTTTGCAGCCCCAGGGCATTGGTGTTGATCTCGCGCCAGGTGCCAAGGGCACAGGCCAGGCCGGCCACGACGACAAAACCGAAGGCCGAGCGGTAGAGCATGATCTCGAATGTATCGTAATCGGCCCCCAGCTTGCGCCCGGCCATGGCCATCGCCGTGAAGGAGGTGATGGCACCGATCATCCAGAATGCGGCGCGCAGGGTCTGGTTGATCGGGGGGATGACGGTGTTATCGGTCACGGGCGGGCGGGGGTCATTGACTGATCACTCCCACTCGATCGTGCCCGGAGGTTTCGAGGTGATGTCATAGGTGACCCGGTTGATGCCCGGCACCTCGTTGATGATGCGGGTGGCGGTTTCGCCCAGGAATTCGTGGCTGAACGGATAGTAATCCGCCGTCATCCCGTCGACGGATGTCACCGCGCGCAGGGCGCAGGCGAAATCATAGGTGCGCCCGTCGCCCATCACGCCCACGGTGCGTACCGGCAGGATCGCGACGAAGGCCTGCCAGATCTCGTCATAGAGTCCGTGCTTGCGGATCTGGTCGATATAGACGGCATCCGCCTCGCGCAGGATGTCGAGTTTCTGGCGGGTGATCTCGCCGGGGCAGCGGATCGCGAGACCCGGCCCGGGGAAGGGGTGACGGCCGATGAAATGCGCGGGCAGGCCCAGTTCGGTTCCCAGCGCGCGGACCTCGTCCTTGAACAATTCGCGCAGCGGTTCGACCAGTTTCAGGCCCATTTTCTCGGGCAGGCCGCCGACATTGTGATGGCTCTTGATCGTGACGGAGGGGCCGCCGGAAAAGGACACGGATTCAATCACATCGGGGTAAAGCGTGCCCTGCGCGAGGAACTCCGCCCCCTCGATCTGGTTGGCGTATTTCTGGAAGACGTCGATGAACAGCCTGCCGATGATCTTGCGCTTGGTCTCGGGGTCGCTGACACCGTCCAGCTCGCCCAGGAACAGGTCCACCTCGTCGGCGTGGATGACATGCAGGTTCATGTGGTCGCGGAACATGCCCACGACCTCTTCGGCCTCGTTCTTGCGCAGCAACCCGTGGTCGACAAAGACGCAGGTCAGCTGGTCGCCCACCGCCTCGTGGATCAGCGCCGCCGCGACCGAGGAATCGACCCCGCCGGAGAGGGCGCAGATCACCTTCTTGTCGCCGACCTGTTCGCGGATCGCTGCCACCGCTTCCTCGCGGTAGGCGCGCATGGTCCAGTCGCCCTTGAAGCCCGCAAGCCGCACGAAATTCTCGTAAAGCCTGGCGCCGTTGGGGGTGTGATGCACCTCCGGATGGAACTGCACGGCGTAGAAATGACGCGACGGGTCGCCGGTGATGGCAAAGGGCGCGTTGGGCGAGGTGCCATAGACCTCGAACCCCGGTGCGATCTTGCTCACGTGGTCGCCATGGCTCATCCAGACCTGCTCGCGGTCGGTGGCGAACCATCCCTGCAGCAGGTCGAGCGCCTGGCCGGTGGGTTTGACAAAGGCGCGGCCGAATTCGGCGGTGCCGTGGCCGCGTTCGACCTGACCGCCGAGGCAATGCATCATCACCTGCTGGCCATAGCAGATCCCCAGGATCGGCACGCCCAGATCAAAGACCGATTGCGGCGGCATCGGCGCGCCTTCGGCAAAGACGGAGGAGGGGCCGCCCGAGAGGATCACCGCCTTGGGGGCGAATTCCTTCAGAAAGGCGTCGTCCACCGTGTTGAACGGGTGAATTTCGCAGAAAACGCTGAGCTCGCGCAGGCGGCGGGCGATCAACTGGGTGACCTGGCTGCCGAAATCTATGATCAGCAGGCGGTCGTGGGCGGCGGGGGAGATGAGTTCTGTCATGGCCATTGATTAGGCAGGGTTTGACGGCGTGGCAAGTGTCGGACTGGGGCGCGGCCCCGGCGCTTTGGATTATTTTGGTCAAAAACAGCATGGGGGCGTCGGGAGGATGTCGTTTTTCTCCCCCCGGCGGCGGAAATCGCGCGAATTGGGGCGGGGGGATACGTTAAGAGAAGGAAATTTCTGAGTAAGGGTCATATCATGGCGGAATCAGCACGGCGCGGACGGACACGGGGTGGCGGCGGTGCAGCGCGCCGGGCGGAGCGCACGGCGGTCTCTTTCGAAACCGCGCGCTTTATCGAACGCAACATTCCAAACTTCGAAGTGTTGAACGAGGAAGCGCTGCAGATCATCGAGCGCAACGCGGATATCATCCTCGAAGAAGTGGGTGTCAATTTCCCCGAAAACCCCGAAGCCCTGCAGATGTGGCGCGATGCGGGGGCGGATGTGCGCGGCGAACGGGTGCATATCCCCAAAGGTCTGGCCCGCAAGCTCTGTGCCACGGCACCGTCCAGCTTTACCCAGCATGCGCGCAACCCCGAGCGCAATGTCGAGGTCGGTGGCCGCAATCTGGTGCTGGCACCGGTCTATGGCCCGCCCTTCGTGCGCGATGCGGCCGGCGGACGGCGCTATGCCACCATGGCGGATTTCAACAAGTTCGTGAAACTGGCCTATATGTCCAAGTGGCTGCACCATTCGGGCGGCACGGTCTGCGAGCCGACGGATATTCCCGTCAACAAGCGGCACCTGGACATGCTGCATGCCCATATGACGCTGAGCGACAAGCCCTTCATGGGATCGGTGACCGAACCCAGCCGCGCGCAGGATTCGGTGGATATGTGCGGGCTGCTCTTTGGTGAGGATTTCGTTCAGCAGAACACGGTGATGACCTCGCTGATCAACATCAACTCGCCGATGACCTTCGACGATGTGATGATGGGTGCGCTCAAGGTCTATGCCGAGAACAACCAGGCCTGCATCATCTCGCCCTTCATCGTGGGCGGTGCGATGGCGCCGACAACCGTGGCCGGGACCCTGACGCAGGTGCTGGCGGAAACCCTGGCCGGTGTCGCCTACAGCCAGCTGTGCCGTGCCGGTGCGCCGATTGTCATGGGGGCCTTCGTGACCTCGATCGACATGAACTCGGGCGCGCCCACCTTCGGCACGCCGGAGGCTGCGCATATCACCTATGGCGCGGGGCAGCTTGCTCGGCGGCTGAACCTGCCGTACCGCTCTGCGGGGTCCTTCTGCGGGTCGAAACTGCCTGACGCGCAGGCCGCCTATGAGACGGCGAACAGCCTGAACATGGGCCTGCTGTCCGGTGTGAACTTCATGTTGCACTCCTGCGGCTGGCTGGAGGGGGGGCTTGTGGCCTCCTTCGAGAAATTCGTGATGGATGCGGATCAGCTGGGCATTCTGCATCATTTTGCCAAGGGCGTCTCCATGGACGAGAACGGTCAGGCGATGGATGCGATCCGCGAGGTTGGCCCCGGCGGGCATTACCTGGGCTGCGCGCATACGCAGGCCAACTTCAAATCGGCCTTCTGGAAATCCGATCTGCTGGACTACAAGCCCTTCGAGACATGGGAAGACGAAGGCGCGCGCGACACCACGCAGCTGGCCACGATCCGGGTGGAGAAGATGCTGGCGGATTACCAGCAGCCGGCGCTGGACCCGGCGATCCGCGAAGCGCTGGATGCCTATGTGGCGCGCAAGAAGTCCGAAGCGCCCGACAGCTTCATGTAAGGCTGCAGCCGGGCCGGTTGTTCCGGTCTGGCAGCATGGATGACCCGGCCGCCGCCCCGGTGGCGGCCCATTTACCCGTCACGTCACGCTGCGGGGCGCTGCATTGACCGCGCGCAGCACCCGCGCCTCACCCACCATGGCAATCAGCACGTCGATGTGCCGGATCAGGCTGTAGCCCGCATCCGCGCGCTTGCGTTCATCCTCCAGCACGGCCTCGATCTCCATCAGGCGCAGCAGGGCTGCGCTGTGGCGGGGCAGCACGCCATAGCCCAGCAGCCGGGGCAGATGGCTGGAGCGGCGGTAGTTTTCCGCCCCGATGCGCGCGGCGCGCATCATCAGTTGCGGGCGGTGCAGGGCGCTCAGCATGGAAAAGATATCTTGCATGGCAGTGGTCCTTTTCTGGTCGGGATGGCGGAATCGCTGCCTCCGTTTTGCCACAACTCACGCGGGTGTTGCGCCCTCCCGGAGAGGGACGTGCGGCGCCTTCACCAGTGTTTAGACTTTCGAAACAATGATTGAGAAACCGAAAAAGTTTTAACGATCAGGTAACCAGTGCACCCATAGGTTGCGATTTGTCCACCTGTGGATAACTCGTCAACCTACGGAAACAACAATGTAAAATAGAGTGGTACGCGTTTTGTCAGCTAAGAGTGCTCATCAACCGTTAAGCCTGCCGGACTGGGTGCCGGAAGGCGCAATTCATTATCTGGCCCATACGGAGCAGGGACGACCGATGCGGGAACTCGCCCGAAGTGCGGGATGTCACGCTTCCACAATCATGCGTCAGATTCGCCGGATCGAGACCCGTCGGGACGATCCGCTGGTGGATGCCGCATTGCAACGCCTGGGCGCGGAACGCCGACCGACCGGTGCCGGGAAAAACGCCTTAAAGGAGGAACTGCCAATGGCCCAGCCCGCCCACAAATCCGTCCCCGACGAAGCCGCGCTGACACAGGAGGCGATGCGGATCCTGCCCAGGCTGTGCGAAACCGGCGCGGTGCTGGCCATCGCGGCAGACATGGAAAAGGCCGTGGTGGTGCGCGATACCGCATCGGGGGGCAGCACCCGGACCGCTGTGGTGGATGCCGCGGTGGCACAGGCCATGGCGTTGAAGGACTGGATCGCCCCCTCCAATTCCGGGCGCATCATCCGCTATCACATCACCACCGCGGGCCGCAGCGCGCTGGGGGGGATGATCGGGGCAGAGGGGGGCATGCCGCGTGGCACCCAGGGCTTTGCCGAAGCCCAGACCGGATTTGACGGCGCTGACGCGGGCTGGCGGGACGACAGCGGTGAGGCCGCATGCAGCCACCGCCAGAAAATGCGCTATTCACTGGCCGAAAGCCCGCTGATCGCCTTGTCGCGGCGCAAGGACAAGAGCGGAAAGCCCTTCCTGAGCGATGCGCTGGTCCATGCAGGCGAACGTCTGCGCGAGGATTTCGAACTGGCGCAGATGGGCACGCGGGTGACCCAGAACTGGCAGGGTTTCCTGACCGCGGGCACGCAAGGCGGCACTTGCGGGACCCGTGCGATGCCGGACAGTGCCGGGGCCGCGCAGGCACGGGTGACGGCGGCGTTGCGCTATCTCGGGCCGGGCCTGTCGGATGTGGCGCTGCGGTGCTGTTGTTATCTCGAAGGGCTGGAGACCACGGAAAAACGTCTGGGCTGGTCGGCGCGGTCCGGCAAGATCGTGTTGCGCATCGCGCTGATGCGCCTGAAGCGGCATTATGACGAAACCATCGGCCCGGGTGGTCCGATGATCGGATAGCATCGCACGGGTGCAAGGCAGCATTGCGCGGCTTGGGCTTTTGTTGGCGCAAAGTTGTGTTACATAGATCGCAAGCAATGTGAGGTCCCCATGCGCGATCTGAAAATCCCCGAACAGCGCCACCCTGAAAAGGCGCGCAAGCCCGACAATGCCCAGCCCAAGAAACCGGACTGGATCAGGGTCAAGGCCCCCGGCGGCAAGGGATATGCCGAAACCGCGAAGATCATGCGCGACAACAAGCTGACCACGGTCTGCGAAGAGGCGGGCTGCCCCAATGTCGGCGAATGCTGGAGCCAGGGCCACGCCACCATGATGATCATGGGTGAAGTCTGCACCCGCGCCTGCACCTTCTGCAACATCGCCACCGGCAAGCCGCCCGAGGCGCTGGATGTGTTCGAGCCGGGCCGGGTGGCCGATGCGGTGGCCAAGCTGGGGCTGAACCATGTGGTCATCACCTCTGTCGACCGCGACGATGTGGCGGACGGCGGGGCGGAGCATTTTGCCCAGACCATCCGCGCCATCCGCAAGCGCAGCCCCGGGACCACGATCGAGATTCTGACACCGGATTTCATCCGCGCCGATCCCAAGGTGCTGGAAGTGGTGGTCGAGGCGCGTCCCGATGTGTTCAACCACAACCTCGAAACCGTGCCGGGCCTTTATCCGGAGGTCCGCCCCGGCGCGCGTTACTTCCACTCCCTGCGCCTGTTGCAGCGGGTGAAGGAGCTGGACCGCTCGATGTTTACCAAATCGGGCATCATGGTGGGGCTGGGCGAGGATCGGCAATCTGTCATTCAGGTGATGGAGGACATGCGCGCCGCGGACATCGATTTCCTGACCATCGGCCAGTATCTGCAGCCGACGCCGAAACACCACCGCGTCGACCGTTTTGTGCATCCGGACGAATTTGCAGCCTATGAAAAGGCGGCCTATGGCAAGGGGTTCCTGATGGTTTCCGCCACGCCGCTGACCCGCTCGTCCTATCACGCGGGCGATGATTTCACCCGCCTGCGCGAAGCGCGCAACCGCAAGCTGGGGCTGGCCTGATTTCAACGAAAACCGGAAGTGTTTCAGCCGCTGACGAAATAATGCACCGCCGCCCGCTGGAACGGCGGGACCGCGGCGACCAGTTTCATCACCCAGGGCATGACCATCCGGCGCAGCGGGCTTTTTGACTGCACCGCCTTGCGCACGGTCTCGCTGAAGGCCAGCACATGTGCCCCTTCCGCATGGCGCGCGGCGTGGTAGCCGGCAAGGCCCCCGTCAACCAGCCGCCCGGCAAGGTCGGCGGCATCCGCGATGCCGAGGTTCATGCCGCGCCCGCCTGCCGGGGAATGGCAATGTGCGGCATCCCCGGCGAGACAGACGCGGCCCACCGCATAATCCGTCACCTGCCGCACCGAGATGGTGAAAGCGCCGCTGCGGCGGATGTTGGTCACGTTCATCGGCACCGGCAAGGCGGCAAGCGCATCGGGCCGGCTTGCGATCACCCGGAAGCGCGCAGCCTCCAGCGGGGCGACGATGCAGATGTCGCCATGGGGCAGCAGGAAGCCCTGAAAGCACTGCGGATCACGCCAGTCCGGGCTTTCCACATCGGCGATGGACCATTGGCCCGGCAGGTCGAAGCCGGGAAATTCCAGCCCCAGCGCCTTGCGCACGGCGCTGTGGGCCCCGTCGGCACCGATCACATGGTCGAAGGGTGATTCTGTTCCGCCCATCTGCACGCGTGCGCATGTTTCATCCTGGGTCAGCCCCTCGAACGGCGTGTCATATTCGACCTTGCCACCATACCGGGCAAAGGCGCGGGCCAGGAAATGCTCCGTCCGGTCCTGGGGAAGTCCGTAGAGCCGGGATTTGTCATCGAAGTTCAGGGCAAGTTTCGCGATCCTGCGGGGGCCTGAGTGAAAGGCGACGCCGTCAAAACAGACCGCTTCCTTGCGGATCTCCTCCGCCGCGCCGGAGGGGGTCAGAATATCCATCGTGCGCTGCTGGATGCCGACGGCCCGGCTCAGGTTCGAGGGGCCGGACCTTTTGTCGATGATTTGCGGCATGACGCCCCGGCGCGCCAGTTCCACGGCTGCTGTCAGGCCGGTGGGACCGGCCCCCACGATCAGAATCTTCATGACCGCCTCCTGCTGATGCTGTTCAGAAACTGGCCACAATCCGATGTGAAAAACAAGGAGGCCAGACACGGCTCAGGCGGCACTACAACTTGTCCCCCTTTCTTTTTGGCCAGAAATATCCATCCCGCACTCTCACCATGCGGGACGGCCGCGTCAGGGCAGCGCCTTGAGATAGGCCGCTATCGCCGCCCGGTCGCCTTCGGGCAGTTGCGACATGTTGTCCACCACCGATGCCATGGTGCCGCCGACGCTGTCGAAATCCGGGGTCAGACCGCTTTCCAGGTAATAGGCGATGTCATCAGCCGACCAGTCCAGACCGGCGGGTGTGATGTTGGGGATACGCCCCTTGCCGGAGGGGTTGGGCGCGCCACTCAGCCAGGCATCGCGCTGCAACCCGCCGAAAGGCCCGCGCGGCGTGTGGCATTCGGCGCAATGGCCCAGAGCCTCGACCAGGTAGCGCCCCTGTGTCACCTGCTCCGACATCTCGCCGGTCATCACGAAACTATCGTCCAGATAGAGCAATTTCCACAGGCCCAGGCCGCGCCGGATGTTGAAGGGGAAACCCACCTCATGCCGTTTGCTGGGTGTGTCCGACACCGGCAGGGTCTGCATATAGGCAAACAGATCCGCCACATCGGTGTCTTCCATGTGGATATAGGTCGTATAGGGGAAGGCGGGGTAATAGTGCCGCCCGTCGGGCGAGACCCCCCGGGTGACCGCGCGGGCGAAACCGGGCAGATCCCATCCGCCGATGCCTTCCGGCCCGGGCGAGATGTTGGGGGCGTGGAAGGTGCCGAAATCGCTGGCGAACCCTTCGCCGCCCGCGAGGGTCAGCTTGTCGTCACTTCCGGGTGCGGCATGACAGGAGGCACAGCCGCCCGCGTGAAAGATGCGCGCGCCGTTTTCCGCATCCGCCACATGCCCGCCGGCAAAATCGGCATCAAGCGGGGCAGGGCGCGTCAGCACCCAGAACACCCCAAGGCCAATCACTGCCAGCAGGCAGATCGCAATCAGAAAACGGCGCAACATTCAGATCCGGTGATCAGTTTTCGGGGCCGCGATAGGTTTCGTGGCAGGCCTTGCAGGCGCCGCCAAGATCGCCCATCCCGGCGCCCACGGCTGCCGCATCCGATGCGCCGACCAGCGCGCTGGCGGCTGTTTCCAGCTTTTCAAAGGCGGCACCGAAACCTTCCGGATCGCTCCAGATTTCGGGTTTGGCGCGGGAATCGGCGGCGGCACCCTGTTCGGTGCCCTCGATCCACAGCGTTGCCCGGTCCATCGCGGCCAGAGAGGCGATGTTCATGGCTGCGGCGTCGACCATGGCGGAATCATAGTCCATTTCGCCCTTGGCGATCCCGCCCAGGATGCCGGTGTGATAGGCGATCATCTGCATCATCGCATGGCGCGCCTCCACGCTCTTGTTTTCGCCGCCCCCGTGGCTGGCGGCAAAGCCCGCCGTTGCGATCACACCGCAGACAATCGCGGTGACGGTCCGGGTGGTGAAGCTCTTCTGCATGGGTTGATCTCCGTGTCTGAATGGCAAAAGTGAAATTTAACAGGTTCTTGCCGCAGCATGCCACGGACCATGGAAGCTGCCAAAAACATTTTCGTGATCGGCGGAAACATCCCGTGGCGCGGGTCAGAACCGGCGCGGCACACGTTCTGTCGTGGCCCAGTCGGGCCACCATCCCATCCATTGGATCCCGGCGATGAGCAGCGCCAGCGCAATGACCGCAAAGACCAGTATCACCCGTTTGACCGAGGGCGGGTGATGCGCCCATTTCGCCATGCGCAAGAGCCAGATCGGGTTCATGTGAAACGGACCTTTCCGATGAAGGGCAGGTTGCGGTTGCGCTGAGCATAATCGATGCCATAGCCCACGACAAATTCATCCGGAATCTCGAAGCCGGTCCAATCCGCCTTCATGTCCACCTCGCGGCGGCTGGGCTTGTCCAGCAGCGCGATGGTTTTCAGCCGGGCAGGTTCGCGCGATTTCAGCAGGTTGGTGACATGGTGCAGCGTATGGCCGGTGTCCACGATATCCTCGACCACCAGCACGTCACGGCCTTCGATGGCGCCGCGCAGGTCCTTGAGAATGCGCACCTCGCGGCTGCTTTCCGTGCCGTCGCCATAGCTGGAGGCCTCAAGGAAATCGACCTCGATCGGCAGGTCCAGCTCGCGCACCAGATCGGCGATGAACACGAAGGAGCCGCGCAGCAGCCCCACCACCACCAGTTTGTCGGTGCCGTCGAATTCATCATGGATCGCGCGGCACAGCGCTTCGATCCGGGCGGCAATCGCCTTGGCCGAGATCATTTCATCAATCACATAGCGACGATCTGTCATGACCATTGGCCCTTGATTTCATGGCGTTTACCGGAGACATAGGGCTAACCCGAGCAGACCCGGAACGCAATGCCGACCCATTCAGAGACCAAAGAGCTGCCCTATACCGCGCAACAGATGTACGATCTGGTGGCGGATGTGGGCAAGTACCCAGAATTCCTGCCCTGGACGGCGGCCGCGCGCATCCGCAGCGATGAACGGATCGGCGACCATCGCGTGATGGATGCCGATCTGGTGATCAGCTTCAAGGTGTTCCGCGAGCGATTCACCAGCCGCGTGACGCTCTGGCCCGATCAGATGAAGATCGACACCGAATATCTGGACGGCCCGTTCAAATACTTGCTGTCGAACTGGCGGTTCGAGGATGCGCCACAGGGCTGCAAGGTGCATTTCCACGTCGATTTCGAATTCCGCAACCGGATTTTGCAGGGCATCATCGGCGTTGTCTTCAACGAGGCCATGCTGCGGGTGGTGAAAGCCTTTGAAAAACGGGCAGAGGCGCTTTACGGATCGGGTGCATGAGCACCATCACCGACCAGCTGATCCGTTTCCGCAAGGCAGAGGTTCCGGCCGAGGCCGCCGTGATGATGCGCCTGTCGCTGTTCGACTGGGCCGCCTGTGGCATTGCCGGGGCGCAGGCCGGTGAATTCGACGATTTTTCCGCTGCGCAACGTGCGATGGGCACCGGGCAGGCGCAGATCTTTGGCGGGGGCACGGCCACGGCACCCCTGGCCGCGCTGGTCAACGGCACACTGTCCCATGCGCTGGATTACGACGACACGCATTTCGCCCATATCGGCCATCCTTCGGTTGCGGTGCTGCCCGCGGTTCTGGCACTGGCCCAGGAGCTGCGCGCGCCGCTGGACGAGGTGGTCGATGCCGCGACGCTGGGGGTTGAAGCCTCGATTCTCGTGGGGCTCTGGCTGGGGCGCAGCCATTATCAGGTGGGCTATCATCAGACCGCCACGGCGGGGGCCTTCGGCGCGGTCATGGGCTGCGCGCGGCTGCTGGAGTTGGACAAACGCCAGTTGCGGGCGGCGCTTGGCCTTTGCGCCAGCATGGCCTCGGGGCTGAAATCGCAGTTCGGCACCATGGCGAAGCCGCTGAATGCCGGTCTGGCCGCCCGCACCGGGGTGGAGGCGACGCTTTGGGCGCAGGCCGGGATGACGGCGGCAGAGGATGGGCTGGCAGGCCCGCTGGGATTTGGCCCCACCCATCACGGCGAGGCGGCAGAGGTCAGCGCGCCGAGGGGCAGCTGGCGGATCACGGAAATCAGCCACAAGTTTCACGCCTGCTGCCACGGGCTGCATGCGATGCTTGAGGCGCTGCGCGGTGCCGATCTGGATCTTGAGGCGGTGGAGAGCATCCACATCCGCACAAATCCGCGCTGGATGAGCGTGTGCAACATCGACGCACCGACCACGGGTCTGGCGGCCAAGTTCAGCTATGCCCAGACCTGTGCCATGGCGCTTCTGGGCCATGACACCGGCGGCATTGCCAATTTCACCGACGAGATCACCAAAGACCTGGAGATCGTCGCGCTGCGCGACAAAATCCGCGTCAGCGAAGAGGCGCGCCTGTCAGAAACCCAGTCCGAGGTTGCCGTCTCTTTCACCGGCGGCGCGATGCGGCGGCTGAAGCATGACCTGTCGGCGCCGATGCCGCTGGAGGTCCGCGCGGCGAAACTGCAGGACAAGGCGGTGGCCCTGCTGGGCGAGGACCACGCCGAGGCGCTGTGGCTGGCGGCGCAGGGCGATGACCTTGACGCCTTCATGGATCAGCTGGTCAGGTCGTAGGCCCGCTCCCCGTGGCTGGAGAGGTCCAGCCCGTTTGATTCCGCTTCCGCATCCACCCGCATCGGCACGATGGCGCGGCAGGCATAGGCGATGACCAGTGTCACGACCGTGGTGAAGATGCCGACGATGGCCAGCGATCCCAGCTGTGCGGCCCAGGTGCCTGCACCCAGTGCCGCGATCATCACCGTGCCGAAGATCCCGCCGACGCCGTGGACCGCAAAGACATCCAGCGTGTCATCGACCTTCAGCTTGTTGCGCACCAGCGTGACCGCCTCCTGACACAGCACGCCGGCAATGGCGCCGATCAGCAGCGCGGCCCAGGGCCCCACGAAACCCGATGCCGGGGTGATCGAGGCGAGGCCGGCAATGGTGCCGGTCACCAGACCCACCAGCGAGGCCTTGCCGAACTTGATCCTTTCCCAGAGCGCCCAGGTGAGCGAGGCGGTGGCGGCGGAGATGTGGGTCACGGTGATCGCCATGGCCGCGCCCCCGTCGGCGGCCAGCTGCGAGCCGCCGTTGAAGCCGAACCAGCCGACCCAGAGCATCGCGGCCCCGATCATCACCATCCCCGGATTGTGCGGCGGTTTGCTGTGGTCGCGGCGCGCGCCCAGCATGATCGCCAGGATCAGCGCCGCGATCCCGGCGGTCTCATGGACCACGATGCCGCCCGCGAAATCGCGCACCCCCGTCTCGCCAAAGATGCCGCCGTCGGCCAGCATCCCGCCGCCCCAGATCCAATGCACCACCGGCGCATAGCACAGCAGCATCCACAGGCCCGAGAACAGCAGCAGGAAGGCGAAATTGATCCGCTCCACATAGGCGCCGACGATCAGGGCGGGGGTGATGATGGCGAATGTCATCTGAAAGGCAAAGAACAGGATTTCCGGCAGGGTGCCGCTGAGGCTGTCGATGGTGATCCCGCTCAGCCCGGCCTTGTCCAGCCCGCCCCAGATGCCCCCGGTGCCAGGACCAAAGGCGATACTATAGCCCAGCAGGAACCACAGCACCGACATCAGGCAGGCGATGGCATAGCAATGCATGAAGACACTGAGCACGTTGCGCGCGCGCACCAGCCCGCCATAGAACAGGGCAAGCCCCGGTAGGGTCATGAAAAGGACCAGCGCGGTTGCGGTCATGATCCAGGCGGAATCAGCGGCATTCATAGGGTGTCTCCGGGTCAGCGTCAGGGTTGCCGCACCTTGGGCAAGCGGAACGCCCGGAAAAGACTCAACATGCCTATTTTGGCATCTTTTTTGAAAATGCCGATAATTTGGGCGGCTGCAGGGGTGTTTTGCCCGGTATCAGGGCAGGCTGAAAAGTCCCTGCACCAGCAGCGTCAGGGCATGGTCGCGGGCAGCGGTGCGCACCCGGCTGCGGCCCATGGCGCCGAATTCCTGGGTAGTGGCCCAAAGCTGATCGCCCGCCGCGAGGCCGAAACAGACGCGGCCCTCGGGCTTGTGCTCGGACCCGCCGGGGCCTGCGATCCCGGTGATGGAGACGGCCACCTGGGCCCCGGAATGTGCCAGCGCGCCTGTTGCCATTTCGCGCGCGACCTCTTCTGAGACTGCGCCGAACATCTGCAGGCTGCTGGGGCGCACACCCAGCATCTTCATCTTGGCGGCATTGGTATAGGTGACGAAGCCGCTGTCGAACATCACCGAGGATCCGGGCACTTCGGTCAGCGCGGCAGCGACCAGCCCGCCGGTGCAGCTTTCGGCGCAGGAGACCAGGACGCCTTTTTTCTGTGCCAGTTCAATAATCTGCGCTGCAATGCTCATGTCAGAACCCCGTGGTAGAGACCGGCCAGAACCATCACGCCCAGGGCTGCAAAAATGCCTGCGATCACATCGTCCAGCATCACCCCCAGCGCATCGCCGCGCCTGTCGGCCCATCCAACCAGCCAGGGTTTCCAGATGTCGAAGAGACGGAAGAGAAGAAATGCGGCGATCCAGCCGGGCCACATCACCAGCATATCCAACCCGCGTGTCCAGGCGGCATAGGACAGGGGCAAAAGGGCAATCCACTGGCCCACGACCTCATCCACGACGATTTCGGAAGGGTCGTGATCATCGCTGCCTGCCGTCATCTTCGCCGTGGCCCACCAGCCCTTGGCGAAACCCGCGACAACCGCCAGCACCAGCAGGGGAAAACCGCCGAGAACATGCAGCAGCCAACCCCAGGGCAGCGCCACAAGCGAACCCCATGTGCCGGGGGCGGGGCGGATGTAGCCGACGCCAAAAACGGTTCCGATCATCTTTGCGATATTCATGATTTCACCAATGTTGCCGTGGCCATACAGGCGATCCCCTCGCCGCGTCCGGTGAAGCCCAGCCGCTCCGAGGTGGTGGCCTTGACCGAAACACGCTCAACCTCCAGCCCCAGCAGCCCTGCCATGACGCGGCGCATTTCCGGGGCATGGGGGCCGATCTTGGGCTGTTCGCAGATCAGGGTGCAATCCACATGGGTGATCGCGAATCCGGCCTGGGCGGCAAGCCCGGCCGCATGGCGCAGGAAAACCTCGCTGGCGGCGCCTTTCCACTGCGGATCCGAGGGCGGGAAATGCTGGCCGATGTCGCCCATGGCCAGCGCGCCATAGATCGCATCGGTCACCGTATGCATCCCCACATCCGCATCCGAATGGCCCACAAGGCCCTGATCATGCGGGATGCGCAGGCCGCAGAGCGTCACATGATCGCCGGGGCCAAAGGCATGAACGTCAAATCCGTTGCCTGTTCTGATGTCCATCCGGGCCTCCAGTATCCGCGCCGCGCGGGCGAAATCGCCGGGCGTCGTGATCTTCATGTTATCGGCGTCGCCGGGGGTGATGGCAACCACAATGCCTGCCGCCCGTGCCACCGCCACATCATCCGCCGCCGGGCCGTCATATGCCGCATGGGCGGCGCGGATCACGGGCAAGTCAAAGCCCTGCGGCGTCTGGGCGGCAAAAAGCCCTTCGCGGTCCTGAGTGCCGGTGACACGCTGCGCGCCGCCCTGCCACAGCGCATCTGTGACCGGCAGGCCGGGGGCGGCGGCGGCGTGATGCTCCAGCGCCGCGATCACCTCTGTGATGACCTGTTGCGGGACGCAGCAGCGCGCCGCATCATGGATCAGGACCTTGCCGCTTTCGGGCAGGAGTGCGAGCCCCGCGCGTACCGATGCGGCCCGGTCCGACCCGCCTGCGGCCACCGCGATGCCCGCCTCCCGGAACGGTGCGGCCTTGTCCAGGTCATCGGGATGCAGCACCAGCGCAATGGTATCGACGGCAGGATGCGCCCGGAATGCGGCGATGGTATGGGCCAGCACGCTGCGCCCCGCGACCCGCTGCCATTGCTTGGGCAGATCGCCCCCGGCGCGGGTGCCGCGCCCGGCCGCCACGATAAGGGCGCAAATGGTCATGAAGGGCTCTGATCGTGCATGAAACCTGTCTAGGCAATGTGGCCTGAAGGCGCAATCGTCCAGGTGCGCTGCCTAAATATTAGGCATTTCGGGCTGTACTGTGGTATGGGGGGGCGATAATTCATTGAGGTATCAGGGGGGTAACGATAGACCTGACCCAAGCGCACAAGGATTAAGCATGTGACCGCGACACGCCTGCCAAATGACCTCTTTCCTCCGGTGTTCCTCGCCCCGATGGCCGGAATCACCGATCTGCCCTACCGGACGCTGGTGGCGCGCTTTGGCGCGGGGCTGGTCGTGTCAGAGATGGTCGCCAGCCAGGAATTGCTGTCGCGCCGCCCCGGCACCCGCGAAAAGGCCGAACTGGGCCTTGGCGTCGAAGGCACCGCCGTGCAGATCGCTGGCCGCGAGGCGGCACCGATGGCGGAGGCCGCGCGCATGATCGCGGGGCAGGGCGCGCGGATCATCGACATCAACATGGGCTGCCCGGCCAAGAAGGTGACGCAGGGGGCGTCCGGCTCCGCCCTGATGAAAACCCCGGATCACGCCCTGCGCCTGATCGAGGCGGTGGTGGCGGCGGTGGACGTGCCGGTCACGCTCAAGACCCGGCTGGGCTGGGACGACGAGATGCTGAATGCGGCGGACATCGCGCGCCGCGCCGAGGCGGCAGGCATCTGCATGATCACCATCCACGGCCGCACCCGCTGCCAGTTCTACAAGGGGCGGGCCAACTGGCGCGCGATCCGCCGGGTGAAGGACGCGGTGGAGATCCCGGTGATTGCCAATGGCGACATCACCAGCCCGCGTGCCGCGCGCAGGGCGCTGGACCATTCCGGCGCGGATGGGGTGATGGTCGGGCGCGGGGCGCAGGGGCGGCCCTGGCTGCTGGCACAGGTTTCCCATGCGCTTTACGGCACCCCGGAACCGCGGGTGCCGCAGGGCAAGGGCTTTGCCGACATGGTTGAGGAACACTATGAGGCGATGCTTGGCTTTTACGGCGTTGAACTGGGGGCGCGTGTCGCCCGCAAACATCTTGGCTGGTACATGGATACCGCTGGCACCCCGGCGGAACTGCGCCGCGCGGTGCTGACCGGGGCGACACCGGGCCAGACCGTCAAACTGCTGCGCGAGGCGATGACTGCCGACCGCGCATTGGTGGCCGCATGAGCATGGACCGCCAGATCTGGGCCTCTTTGCCGATCCCCAGTTTCGTGATCGCGCCCGACAACAGGATCGACGCGATGAACCCCGCCGCCGAAGGCTTTCTCAACGCCTCTGCCAAACATGTGAAGGGCAGCCCGGTGTGGGACATGATCGCCGTCGACGATCCGCTGGAAGAAGCCTTTGAGCGTGCGCGAGAGAGCAACACGCCTTTGTTCGTCAATGACATCGACGTGGGATCGGGCCAGCGCGCGCCGCTGAAATCCTCGCTCCAGATCGCGCCGCTGTCGGGGCGTGCGGGCTTTATGCTGATGATGATCAGCCCGCGCGAACTGGCCGGGCGCATGACCCAGAGCCATTCCGTCAAATCCGCCGCGAAATCCGCCATCGGCATGGCCGAGATGCTGGCCCATGAGATCAAGAACCCGCTGGCGGGCATCACCGGGGCGGCGCAGCTTTTGTCGATGAACCTGAACGCGGATGAGCTGGAACTGACCGATCTGATTGTCGCGGAAAGCCGCCGCATCGTGAAGCTGCTGGAGCAGGTGGAGCAATTCGGCAATCTGACCGAGCCGGTGCGCAAGCCCGTGAACCTGCATGACGTGCTGGACCGCGCCCGGCGCTCCGCGCTGCTGGGCTTTGGCGCGCAGATGAAGATCATCGAGGATTACGACCCCTCGCTGCCGCCCGCGCTGGGGGACAAGGACCAGTTGCTGCAGGTGGTGCTGAACCTGCTCAAGAACGCCTCGGAAGCCGCCGGAGAGGGGGGCGGGACGATCCGCCTGCACACCTATTTCGAACATTCCTTCCGCCTGCGCCGCGCCGATGGCTCCGGCCAGTCGCTGCCCCTGCAGATCGAGGTGATCGACGATGGTCCGGGCCTGCCCGACCACATCAGGTCGGTGATCTTTGATCCCTTCGTATCCGGGCGCGAGAACGGCACCGGGCTGGGGCTGGCGCTGGTCAGCAAGATCATTTCCGAACACGACGGCTGGATCTCGGTGGACAGCACACCGGGGCGCACCGTCTTTCGCATATCGTTATCCCGCGCCCCGGCGCATCAAGAGGAGATATAAGACATGGATGGTACCGTACTGGTCGCCGATGACGACCGCACGATCCGCACCGTGCTGACACAGGCCCTGACCCGCGCGGGATGCAAGGTGCATGCCACCTCAAGCCTGACGACGCTGATGCGCTGGGTCGGTGAGGGCAAGGGCGACGTGGTGATCACCGATGTGGCCATGCCCGATGGCAACGGTCTGGAGATGCTGCCGAAAATCTCGCAGGACAGGCCGGATATGCCGGTGATCGTGATTTCGGCGCAGAACACCATCATGACCGCGATCAAGGCGGCGGAGGCGGAAGCCTTTGATTACCTGCCCAAACCCTTCGATCTGCCCGATCTGATGAAACGGACCGCCCGGGCGCTGGACCGCAAGGGCGCGACCCGTGCGGCCCCCTCCGGCAAGACCGGCACAGAGGAACGCGACGACCTGCCGCTGGTGGGCCGGACACCGGTGATGCAGGCGCTTTACCGGCTGGTGGCACGGGTGATGAACACGGACCTTCCGGTGCTGATCTGGGGCGAAAGCGGCACCGGCAAATCGCTGATCGGCCGCGCGATTCACGACTTTTCCGACCGCCGTTCGCTGCCTTTCGTGACCGTGACGGGGGCCGATCTGCAAGAGCTTGAAGGCCCCGCGCGGGTGCTGGCGCGGGTGCGTGGCGGCACCCTGCTGATCGACGAGATCGCGGACATCGACCATGAGATTCAGGCCCGCATCGCGCGGATGATGGATGCGCCGGGCGAATATACGCCGCGTTTTCTGGCCACCAGCCAGTCCGACCTTGCCGCCGCGATGAAGGCGGGCACGCTGCGCCGCGATCTTTATTACCGTCTGTCCGGCGCCACGCTGCATGTGCCGGCGCTGCGCGACCGGGTGGAGGACATCGACCTGCTGGCGGCACATTTCCTGGAAAAGGCCGAAGGATCGGTTTCCACCCTGCCGCGTCACCTGTCCGAGGGGGCCTCCAAGGTCTTTGCCAATTATCCCTGGCCCGGCAATGTGCGGCAGCTGGAACATGCGATGCGCCAGCTTGCCCTGACCAGCCGCGCCGCCGAAATCTCACAGGCGGAGGCCGAACAGGTGCTGGGGGCGCAGCCCTCGCCGGAACCCTTGAGCACCCAGGCCAATACGGAGCGGCTGGGCCAAAGCGTGGAACGTCATCTGCGGCGGTATTTTGACCAGCATGGCGCAATGCTGCCACCGCCGGGGCTTTATGCGCGGATCCTGCGCGAAGTGGAGGCCCCGCTGATCGAGATCGCCCTGGGGGCCACCTCGGGGAATCAGGCGAAATGCGCCGATCTGCTGGGCATCAACCGGAACACCCTGCGCAAGAAAATCACCGACCTCGATATTGAGGTGACACGGGGTCGCAAAATGATGTAAAAGCGCCACATAACCGTGGCCATCGTGTCTCAGCTTAACGTTGAATGCGATCAGGACCACATAATATGGCGGTTGATGCACCCGTGCATCACATCATCGGCGAGGATAGCGGGTGGCATCCCGGTCACGCAGCATCACCTTGGAAAGTCTGGGCCGTCTGCGGCGCGTGAAACGCGTGCGCAATCTTGCGACCCTGGGGCTGGTGGTTCTGGGGCCGGTCCTGGCCATGGCGACCTATCTGATTCTGGGGCCGCTGGGGCAGGGGGCCAATACCCCCAGCCTGCGTCTGATCCTGCTGACCGACCTGGTCTATGTGCTGCTGATCGCGGCCCTTGTGCTGAGCCAGGTGGCGCGACTGGTTGCGGCACGGCGTGCCAAATCCGCCGGTTCGCGGCTGCACCTGCGGCTGACCGGGGTGTTTGCCCTGATGGCGCTGATCCCCACGGTCAGCGTGGCGGTCTTTGCCGGTCTTACGGTCAATGTGGGTCTGGAGGGCTGGTTTTCGGACCGGGTCCGCTCGGTGGTGGAAAACTCGCTGACCGCGGCACAGGCCTATGAGAACGAACAGCGCGAGGGGCTGCGTGAGGACGCGCTGGCGCTGGCGCGGTTCATTGACCAGAACATCGTGGCCGGGCGTGTGCTGACCGATCGAGAGCTTCTGACCGAGGGGCAGCGGCAATCCCAGCGGGGCCTGCGCGAAGCCTATCTGATTGACGGCACTGGTCAGATCCGGGCGCGGGGCGCGCGGTCCTACCTGTTCAATTTCGAGGAACCGAGCACCGAACAGATCGTGGAATCGCGCGGGGCCCAGGTCCTGGTGATCGAGGATTGGCCAAACAATGAATTCCGCGCCCTGGTGCCGCTTCAGGGGGCGGTGGACCGTTACCTTTATGTCAGCCGGGATGTCGATGGCGATATCCTGTCGCTGCTGGATGAAACCCAGGAAACCGCACGGCTCTATCAGCAGCTGGAGAAGGACCGGGGCAGGCTGCTGTTTGAATTCGGCCTGCTTTATGTCGGCTTTGCGGTGATCCTGATCCTGGCGGCGGTCTGGCTGGGGCTGTGGTTTGCCGAACGTCTGTCCGGGCCGGTGGGGCGTCTGACCGGGGCGGCGCAGCAGGTCGGTGCCGGCGATCTGAACGTGCAGGTGCGCGAAGAGGATGGCGACGATGAAATTGCCATGCTGGGCCGCTACTTCAACCAGATGACCACCCAGCTGCGCGGCCAGCGCGAAACGCTTTTGGACAACAACCGTCAGATCGAACGCCGCAGGCGGCTGTTCGATTCGGTGCTCTCTTCTGTCACCTCCGGTGTGGTGGGGCTGGACCCCGAGGGCAGGGTGACTTTCGTCAACCGCTCCGCCATGCGCCTGCTGGACTGGACCGAGGAACAGCAATCGCTGTCGCTGACGGTCGCGGTGCCGGAATTCGGGCCGCTGTTCGACACGCTGTCCAGCGGTGGCGGTGAGGCCACCACCGGTGAGGTCAAGGTTTCCCGGCAGGGCGCGATGGAGAACCTGCTGGTCCGCATGGCCACCCGGCGCAGCGACAACGGCAGGCTTGAGGGCTATGTGGTGGCCTTTGACGACGTGACCGACCTGGTCAGCGCGCAGCGCATGGCCGCCTGGGGCGACGTGGCGCGGCGCATTGCCCATGAGATCAAGAACCCGCTAACCCCGATCCAGCTGTCTGCCGAGCGGATCAGACGCAAGTTCGGGTCGCAGCTGCAGGGCGATGATGCCGAGAAACTGGACCAGATGACCGGCGTGATCATCCGCCAGACCGGGGACCTGCGGCGCATCGTTGACGAATTCTCGAAATTTGCCCGGATGCCGGAGCCCGAAACCGCGCAGGAGGACCTCTGCCAGCTGCTGCGCGACGCGGTGTTCCTGCAACAGGCAGGCCAGCCCGGGGTGCGGATCCGGGCCGAGCTGCCGGATTATCCGGTGCTGTCCCAGGTCGATGCCACGATGATTTCGCAGGCGCTGACGAACCTGATCAAGAACGCGGGCGAAGCCATTGAAAGCCTGAAGGAAAAAGGCGCGCCGGATGACCTGGTGCCGCAGATTTTCGTCAGGATGGTCCCGGGCGAGACAACCGCCCGCATCTCCATTGCCGACAATGGCATCGGCCTGCCCGAAGACCGGGCACGGCTGTTTGAACCCTATGTGACGACGCGCAGCGAGGGGACCGGCCTTGGCCTGCCCATCGTCAAGAAGATCATCGAGGAGCATGGCGGCAGCCTGACCCTCGAAAATGCCCCCGTATTCGAGGGGCAAAACCACTTTGGCGCGATGGCGGTGATTACCCTGCCGATCGTGCCAACCCAGACCCCGGCCCAGATGGAGGAAACCGCATGAGTGACATTCTGATTGTTGACGATGAGAAGGACATCCGTGAGTTGATTTCGGACATCCTGGAAGACGAGGGATATGCGACGCGGCTGGCAGGCGGATCGGACGAGGCGATGGCCGCGATCAACACCGAGCCGCCGGCGCTGATGATCCTCGACATCTGGCTCAAGGACAGCCGGATGGATGGCATCGACATTCTCAAGACCGTCAAACGCGACAACCCGGATGTGCCGGTGGTGATCATCTCGGGCCATGGCAACATCGAGATCGCGGTGGCGGCGATCAAGCAAGGGGCCTACGATTTCATCGAGAAACCCTTCAACATCGACCAGTTGCTGGTGGTGATCCGCCGCGCCATGGAAACCTCGCGCCTGCGCCGCGAGAACCAGACCCTCAAGCGCAAGGATATCGTGACCTCGGAGATGCTGGGCAATTCGGCGGCCTTTCGCGCGCTGATCGGGCAGCTGGACAAGGTGACGAAATCGAATGGCAGGGTGATGCTGAGCGGGCCTGCCGGATCGGGCAAGGAGATTGCGGCGCGCTATATTCATGCCCATTCCAGCCGCGCGCAGGCGCCCTTTGTTACCGTGAACTGCGCCGGGGTGGCCCCGGACCGGATGGAAGAAGTCCTGTTCGGGCGCGAAGGGGCCGACCGGGGCGTGGAGCCGGGTCTGCTGGAGCAGGCCCATGGCGGGGTGATCTATTTCGACGAGGTGGCGGACATGCCGCTGGGCACCCAGTCCAAGATCCTGCGGGTGCTGGTGGACCAGCAATTCACCCGCGTGGGCGGCAACGACAAGGTGCGCGTGGACCTGCGGGTCATCTCATCGACCAACCGCGACCTTGAGGCGGCGATCCGGGCGGAGACCTTCCGGCAGGAGCTCTATCACCGGCTGAACGTGGTGCCGATTACGGTGCCGTCGCTGGAAGAGCGGCGCGAGGATATTCCGCTGCTGGCGGAACATTTCATCGCCGAATTCAACCGCAGCCAGGGGCTGCCGCAGCGGGCGCTCAGCGATGATGCGATTGCCCTGATGCAGACCATGGTCTGGCCCGGCAACGTGCGCCAGCTCAAGAACCTGGTGGAACGGGTGCTGATCCTGGGCGAGGGCACCGGCCCGATCGAGGCGCGCGAACTGCCCGGCGAGGAAGAGCGCGGCGAGGACGATGGCCGCGTGGTGCTGTCCGGTGCGCTGGCCACCCTGCCGCTGCGCGAGGCCCGCGAAGCCTTTGAACGGGAATATCTGCTGACCCAGATCAACCGCTTCGGCGGCAATATCTCGCGCACCGCGAATTTTGTCGGCATGGAACGTTCGGCCCTGCACCGCAAGCTGAAGTCGCTGGGGGTGGTGACCTCGGCCAAATCCGGGGTGCGGGTGGCGCATGTGGACGAGGAACAGGCAACGGCGGAGTGATCCGGGGGATGGCTGCCATAGACCCGGGCCATTGTTTCGCCCGGCGCTGATGTTGGACTGGGGCTCTGCCCCAGACCCCGGGAATATTTAGGCTCTGGACCCATTAATTCTATATACTCAGTTTGACAGATTTTTTCGCAGACAAGAAGCATCTGCGCAAGAATAGTGGTTCTATTTCAAGCAGATGCGCCGCAGGCTGCGGGAAAATCCGTCAAACCCGAAGGGCGGCGATTTCACTTCATTTCAATGTCTTGGGTCGCTTGCAAATAGAACCACTATTGGCTGCACGCCCCAAACCATTGAAATTTCGTGAAATCGCCGCTGAGCATATAGAATTAATGGGTCCAGAGCCTAAGGGCCAAAAAGAAAAGCGGGTTGTTGGCAGGACACAGGTCTTTGCGCGCGGTTCAGCCGCGGTTGACGATCTGGAAGCTGCCGTCGCGGTTGCGGATGGCGCAGGACTCCGGACCCAGTGCCGGCAGCACCCTGGTGGCTGCGGGCGGGGCGGCGCGGGCCACATTGTCCGGGCAGGGCGGGATCGACACGGGGGCATAGCCCCTGTCGGCCATACATTGCTGTTCGACCCGTTTGCGCAGGCCATCGTTGGGATCGAAGCTGATGGTCTCGCCGGGGATGTAATAGCCCGGCACCACCGTGCAATTGCCCGCCGAATCGCAGCGCCTGCGGGGCGGGATGAATTCGGGCGGCAGCCTTCTGACCTGCGTGCTGGCGGGCACATCGCGCAGGGCGGCAACCTGGCAGGCGGTTGTGTCGCGGTTCAGCCGGTCGACCGCCACGCCGGGTTTGTAATAGGTCGTCAGCGGCGCGCAGCTTGCCGCCACCCCCAGACCGAATATCGCTGCCATCCAGATGCGTTTCATGCAACCATTCTGCACCGGGCGCGGGGCAAAGGCAATTGCCGCCCCTTGCCAAGCTTTGCATCATGCCCTCTAACCGGGGCAGGATACGCGGGGTGTCTTCACGCGGGGCAACAGGTAGGGATGCGCCATGAAAGTGATCATTTGCGGCGCGGGACAGGTCGGCTGGCAGATTGCCCGCCATCTCAGCGGCGAACGGAACGACGTGACCGTTGTGGACAGCAATGCAGACCTGATCCGTCGGGCCACCGACACGCTTGATGTCCAGGGCATTGCGGGATTCGCAAGCTATCCCGATGTGCTGGACCGGGCCGGGGCGCGCGATGCGGAGATGATCATCGCCGCGACCCATTCGGACGAGGTCAATATGGTGACCTGCCAGGTGGCTCATTCGGTGTTCGGCATCAACCGCAAGATCGCGCGGCTGCGTTCGCAAAGCTATCTGGATGCGATCTATTCCGACCTTTACCGGCGCGACCACATGCCCATCGACGTGGTGATCAGCCCCGAAAAGGAAGTGGCCGCCGCCGCCCTGCAGCGTCTCTCGGCCCCTGCCGCCTTTGACACCGAGGTGTTCATGGACGGCAAGGCGCATCTGCTGGGCATCACCATCGACCAGGATTGCCCGGTGGTGAACACGCCGCTGCGCCAGTTGACGGATCTGTTTTCGACACTGCGGGCGGTGGTTGTCGGCGTGCGCCGGGACGGGACCCTGTTTGCGCCGGAATCGGCGGACCAGCTTTTCGTGGGCGATGACACCTATGTGTTCTGCCACCACGAGGACATTTCCCGCACGATGGAAATCTTCGGCAAGCGCACCTCCAAACAGGAGCGGATCGTGCTGGTTGGCGGGGGCAATGTGGGGCTGACCGTGGCCCAGCATCTGGAAAGCGGTGCCAGCCGGATGCGCACCAAGATGATCGAGAAGAACCGCAAATGCGCCGAGCGCGCGGCGGAGGCGCTGGAGCGGACCATCGTGCTGAACGGCGACGGGCTGGACGCCGCGCTGCTGGCAGAGGCGGGCATCAGCCGTGCCGATGCGATGCTGGCGGTGACAGATGACGACAAGACCAACCTGCTGTCCTGCGTGCGCGCCAAGGCCGAGGGCTGCCCCTTTACCATCGCGCTGATCAACGACCCCACGCTGGTGCCGCTGATGACCCCGCTGGGCATTGATGCCTATATCAACCCGCGCGCCACCACGGTCAGTTCGATCCTGCGCCATATCCGTCACGGCCGGGTGCGCGCGGTCTATTCCATTGGCGATGCCGAGGCCGAGGTGATCGAGGCCGAGGTGCTGTCGACCTCTCCCATTGCCGGTCGCTCCGTCTCGGAGATCGAGTTTCCCGAAGGGGTGCTGGTGGGCATGTTGCGCAAGAACGGCAAGATCGTGCGCCCGCTGGCCAATACCCGCATCGACGAGGGCGACACGATTGCGGTCTTTGCCCTGGCCGGGGATGTGCCCAAGGTCGAGCAGCTGCTGCAAGTTTCCATCGACTTTTTCTGAGCCATGAGACCCGCACACCACAGACAAAAGACGATGCTGCGCAACAGTTTCCTGGAACTGCCCCTGTTCCTGCTGATTTTCGGCGTGGCCTGCGCCTCGATGCTGGTGCCGGCGCTGCACGGGTTTGCGGTGAATGACCATGGCACCTCGCAGGCCTTTCTTTATGCGGGGGTGCTGGGGCTGGTGGCCTTTTCCCTGATTGCCATCGCACATGCGGGGCGCGCGCCGCGTCACGGCACGCTGGGGCCCCTGATGTCGCTGCTCTCGGCCTTTGTCTTTCTGCCGGTGATGCTGGCGCTGCCCTTTGTGGAGGCGCTGCCGACGACACGTTTCGTCAATGCCTATTTCGAGATGGTCAGCGCCATCACCACCACCGGGGCCGCCATGTTCCAGGAACCCGGACGGCTGAGCCCGACGCTGCATCTGTGGCGTGCGCAGGTCGGCTGGATGGGGGGGCTGCTGATGTGGGTCGCGGCATCGGCGATCCTTGCACCGCTGCATCTGGGCGGATTCGAGGTGACCTCCCAGGCCGAGCCGGGGCGGCGCGACACCTCCTCGTCGCGGATGGCCCCGATGAGCCCGCGGCTCCGGCTGATCCGGGTGACGATGACGCTGCTGCCGATCTATGCCGGGCTGACGCTGCTCTTGTGGCTGCTGTTGCTGGCAGAGGGGCAGGCGCCGCTGGTGGCGCTGTGCCATGCGATGTCGGTCATGGCCACTTCCGGCATCTCGCCGGTGGGCGGGGTCCAGAACACCGGCATCGGCCTGTCGGGCGAGGCGGTGATGGCGCTGTTCATGCTGTTTGCCCTGTCGCGGCTGACCTTTTCCAAGGACACGGTGACGGCGACGCAAGGCGGGCTGCGCACCGATCCCGAGTTCCGCATCGGCATCTTCATCACCCTGGCGGTGCCGCTGGTGCTGTTTGCCCGGCATTTCATCGGGGCCTATGACGTGTCGGCGATGGAGAATCTGGGTCAGGCGGTGCGCGCGCTCTGGGGGGCGCTGTTCACGGTGCTGTCGTTCCTGACGACGACGGGGTTTGTCTCCGTCCACTGGATCGAGGCGCAGAACTGGTCCGGGCTGCCGACGCCGGGGCTGATCCTGATGGGGCTGGCGCTGATCGGGGGCGGCGTGGCCACCACCGCGGGCGGGGTCAAGCTGCTGCGGGTCTTTGCGCTTTATCAGAATGGCGCGCGGGAGATGGAGCGGCTGGTGCATCCTTCCTCGGTCAGCGGGGCCGGGGCCGCGGGACGGCGGCTGCAATCCAACGGGGCCTTCATCGCCTGGATCTTTTTCATGCTCTTTGCCCTGTCGCTGACGGCGGTGACCCTGCTGCTGACCCTGACCGGTGTGCGTTTCGACAATGCGGTGGTGCTGTCGGTCGCGTCGCTGGCGACCACCGGACCGCTGATCGAATATGCCACCGATACGCCGATCCGGCTGATCGAACTGACGGTCTCGGCCAAGGCGATCCTCTGCGGTGCGATGGTGCTGGGACGGCTTGAAACTCTGGCCATTATCGCGCTGCTGACACCCGACCTGTGGCGCGGCTGACACTGGGCTGACCCAAAACCGGTCAACCTGCGGAGATTGGGGGTGGAAACTCCCCGGCAGGGACTGCATAGTTGGCCAAATTGGGGGGGCCCGGTCCGCGGGTGCCGGCAAGAATAAAAGCGAGAAGTCTTATGGCGTCTGACAGACAGAACCTTCAGGATGCATTCCTGAATCACGTACGCAAGACCAAGGTTCCGGTAACGATTTTCCTGATCAATGGTGTGAAATTGCAGGGTGTCATCACCTGGTTTGACAACTTTTGCGTGCTTTTGCGCCGCGACGGTCAGTCTCAGCTTGTGTCCAAACACGCCATTTCGACCATCATGCCAAGCCAGCCGATCAGCCTTTACGAGGGCGAAGACGCTTCTTGAGCAAGACGTCCTTTCAGATCGACAATACCGATGGCCCGCGCGTGACGCGGGCCTGGGTTCTGCACCCTGAAATCAGATCCGACCAGGACCGCCGCGCGCCGCAACCCGCGCTGGAGGAAGCCGTGGCGCTGGCCCGTGCCCTGCCGCAGCTTGAGGTGGTGGGTGCCGAGGTGGTGCCGCTGCGCAAGGTCGATGCGGGCAAGCTCTTTGGCAAGGGCAAGATCGCCGATCTGCATGATGCGCTGGAAGCGGCGGAGGTGGAACTGGTGCTGGTCGACGGCTCGGTCAGCCCGGTGCAGCAACGCAACCTGGAAAAGGCCTGGGGCGTCAAGCTGCTGGACCGGACCGGCCTGATCCTTGAGATTTTCAGCGACCGTGCCGCAACCCGCGAGGGTGTGCTGCAGGTCGAAATGGCCGCGCTGAACTATCAGCGCACGCGGCTGGTGCGGGCCTGGACCCACCTGGAACGCCAGCGGGGCGGGCTGGGGTTTGTCGGCGGTCCGGGGGAAACCCAGATCGAGGCTGACAGGCGCGCCATCGACGAACAGCTCGTGCGCCTGCGCCGCCAGCTCGACAAGGTGGTGAAGACCCGTGCGCTGCACCGGGCCGCGCGGGCCAAGGTGCCTTACCCGATCGTGGCATTGGTGGGCTATACCAACGCAGGCAAATCGACGCTGTTCAACCGGTTGACCGGGGCGGATGTGATGGTCAAGGACATGCTCTTTGCCACGCTGGACCCCACCATGCGCAGTCTGGCGCTGCCGGACGGGCCCGAGATCATCCTGAGCGATACGGTCGGTTTCATCTCTGACCTGCCGACCGAACTGGTCGCCGCCTTCCGCGCGACGCTGGAAGAGGTGCTGGCGGCGGACATCATCCTGCATGTGCGCGACATCAGCCATGCGGAGACCGAGGAACAGGCGCATGATGTGCGCGAGATCCTGACCTCGCTGGGGGTGGCCAAGGAAACCCGGACATTCGAGGTCTGGAACAAGCTTGATCTGCTGCCGCCCGAGACCGCCGAAGCCCTGCGCCAGCGCGCCGAGCGGGACCCCAACATGATCGCCATTTCCGCGATCACCGGGGCGGGGCTGGACCGGCTTCAGACCGCCGTGGCCGAGGCCTTGCAGGGGGCGGTGCGGGTTGCCGAGATATCGCTGGCCTTTTCCGAAGGGCGCAAACGCGCCTGGCTGTTCGAGCAGGATGTGGTGGAGAAGGAAACCCCGTCAGAGACCGGATTCGACCTGGTTGTGCGCTGGTCGGCCAGACAGGAAGCCCAGTTTCAGGCGCTGTGATGCGGCAAACTCTTTGAAGAGTTTGGTCCGGAAAATTTGAATTTTCCGATTTGCGCGATATCGCTCTGGGCTGGCTGTCGAGCGGGGCGCTCAGTTTCAGGGCCATGACGCAACAAACTCTTTGAAGAGTTTGGTCCGGAAAATTTGAATTTTCCGTCTGCCGCAGCCCGAGTTGCGTCGGAGAGCTGAAATTCTTTGCAGAATTTCGCCCGGAAAATTCGAATTTTCCGGTCCCCGCATCATATGGTTGCACACCCCAGGCGGAGCACCCCATGACCCTTGCTGTTCTCTATCTTGCCACCTTTGTCATCTTCATGGGGCTCGATTACATCGGGCTGACAAAGTTGATCCAACCCGTCTTTGAGCGTGACATCGGCCCGCTGCTGCTGGAGAATTTCCGCATCGGCCCAGCGCTGATGTTCTATGCGTTTTATGTGGGTGTCCTGCTCTGGTTCGTGTCCTGGCCCGCGGTGACGCAGGACAGGAGCCTGTTGTGGGTTCTGGGCAATGCGGCGCTGATTGGTGCGATGGGCTATGGCACCTATGAGTTTACCTCGCTTGCGGTGATGAAGGACTGGACCTGGCAGATGACGCTGACCGATGTGACCTGGGGCATCTGCCTGACAGCGGTTGCGGCCACGGGCGGTGTCTGGGTGGCGCGGCTGGTGGGTTAGGCCCCGGCCGCTTTCAGGCCCCGGTTTTCAGGCTCCGGTCTCGGAGGCCCAGCGCCAGGCGCCGGGGGCCAGATCGTTCAATTCCCAATCCCCGATCCGCCAGCGGATCAGCCGCAGCGTTGGCAGTCCCACATGGGCTGTCATCCGGCGCACCTGGCGGTTGCGGCCCTCGCGGATGGTGATGCGCAGCCAGGCGTCGGGCACGGATTTGCGGAACCGCACCGGCGGGTCGCGCTGCCACAGGCCCAGGGGTTCATCCACCTGGGTGATTTCGGCGGGGGCAGTCTTGCCGTCCTTCAGCACAATGCCCCGGCGCAGCGCATCCAGTGCTTTCGCATCCGGCCGCCCCTCCACCTGAACCAGATATGTCTTGGGCCGCTTGTATTTCGGATGCGCGATACGGGCCTGCAAGGCGCCATTGTCGGTCAGCACCAGCAACCCTTCGCTGTCCTTGTCCAGCCGTCCTGCGGGGTAGAACCCCGGCTCGGCGATGAAACCCGACAGGGTCGGGCGCGCGGAGCCCTCGGTGCCCTTGTCGGTGAACTGGGACAGGACGCCAAAGGGTTTGTTGAACAGGATGACCCGGTTCATGGGGTTTCAGGCGTCAGCGTGGTGATCCCCACCGAGGCGGCACGGGCCAGATCCTCGTCCAGCGACATCGGTATATATTCGCCGCGCCGCCAGAGCTGTGCCAGATCGTCGTAGTGGCGTGACAGGAAATGCCCTGATTGCCCGGTCGAGGTGATGAAGACCGATGAATTGGGGTCGGCAAAGTCGTAGACCCCCCGGTAGCCCGCGCCATGCACATTGTTGAACGGGTCGGGCAGGCTGCCCTTGGTCAGGCCGCGCTGCAGGGTGTTGTCGCCGCCGGAGGTCGATTGCCGGATGTTCACGAAATAGCGCAGCACCGGCACCTGTCCCAGCACCGGATGATCATGGGTCGCCTGATGCGCATCGCCCCAGCGCAGGGATTCCAGTTGCGTGCCCCAATGCTCGTTGATCCAGAGCAGCGCGTCATCCAGCGCCAGCCGGGCCATGTCGGGGCAGGTTTCCACCGGGGCGGACTGGCGGACGTCGCACCAGACCGATGCGCCTTCGACATTGCGGAACACGCGTTCGATGAACAGAGGGTCCACATGGGTGAATTCGGCGGCCAGCGGGCCGAGGTCGTCCTGGATCAGCCGCGCCTGCAATGCGCGCAGCCAGGCGGCATAGATCAGCGGCTCGGGCAGATGTTCGTTCATCTCGCCGGACCATTCGGCCAGCAGGTTCAGCGCGCGCTGGCGCTGGCGTTCGGCGGTGCCGTCGGGGGCCGCTTCCTCGGTAAACCACAGTTCTGCCCCGATCAGCGGCAGCAGCGATCTTGCGGTGAAGCTGACGGTGTCGAGCTGCGCCTCGATAAAGCTGTCGCGGGTATGCACCTGCCGCCCCTGCATCAGGCGCTGCCAGCGCTGCACCCGCTGGGTATCGCCCCAGAGATAGGAGACATGGTTCGGAAAGGGGCGGTCCACGGTCTTGTTGTTGGTATTGCCCAGGATGCCGCCCGCAGGCGCCACAAAGGCAGGGTTGGCGGTAAAGGGCATCACCCCCTGCCAGCGGTTCGCGGCGATCCAGCCGGGCGAGGGCAGGCGCCCCCTGGACTGATGCGCCGCATCCCGGCGGGGCAGCGCGCCGATGGTCTTCATCGCGATTTGCTGGCGGTCCACCAGCATCAGGTTCTGTGCCGGCGCGATATAGCGTTCCGAGGCGCGGATCGCATCGGCGATGGATTTCGCCTCCATCAGGTCGAGGGCCGCGCCCAGCGAGGTGTCCTTGGCGCTGAGCACCGTCCAGCTGACAGAGGCGACATGGCCGGGCGGGGTGATGCTGGCCAGGTTGTAGAGGCTGCCGGGCAGCACCGGGCCATTGTCGGTCCAGCGCAGGGTGATGGTGACGGGATCGCCGTCCTTGACCGTGATGATCGAGGAGCGGGTGACAAAATCCTTGAACCCTTCCGGTGTGCGGTATTGTTCGCCGTCATCGGGGTTCAGCGCCTCGATATGCACGTCCTGATCGTCCACATAGGCGGAGGTCAGACCCCAGCCCAGGGTGGCGGAGCGCCCCGTGAGGACCACCGGAATCCCCGGGATCGTGCCGCCGATCACACCGCCGGAGGCCAATTCCATCCGCGCCAGATACCAGACCGAGGGGGCGGTGAAACCCAGGTGCGGATCATTGGCCAGCAATGTCCCCCCGGCGGCAGAGCGCGAGGGGGCGGCGGCCCAGGCATTCGAGGCCCCGGCAAAGGCCATGTCCCTGAAGGGCGACAGCGGATGCGGATCAAGGGGCATGTTTGCCGCAAAGCGGGGGGTGCCGGGCACAAGTGCGGCATATTCCGGCAGGGCCGCGATGCCGGGGCCGGGCACATCGGGCAGGATGTCGCGCAGCCGGTCCGGCTCTGCCAGCGCCAGCGACACCCGCGCGCGCAGCACCTCGGCCTGAAGGTGCCCGGACAGTTGCAGGCCCATCAGCTTGGCGATGGCGATGGAATCCGCCGGCCGCCAGGGGGCCATGGGCGCGTTGAACAGCAGCATCTCGGGTGCGCCGCGCCCCAGCGCCTCCGAGTTGATCTGTGCGATCCGGGCATTCACCCCGGCGGAATAGGCTTCCAGCTTGGCACGGGAGGCGTCATCCAGCGCCTCGACCGATTGCACCGAAAGCCGGTAGATGTCGAAGCGGCGCAGCAGCCTGTCGGTGTTCAGGGTGCTTGCGCCAAAGACCTCGCTCAACCGGCCCTGGGCGGTGCGGCGCAGGGTGATCATCTGCCACATCCGGTCCTGGGCATGGGCAAAGCCGAGGCCAAAGAACACATCCAGGTCGTCGCTGCCGAAGATATGCGGCACATTGGCATTGTCGCGCACGATCTCGACCGGGGCGCGCAGCCCGGCCACCTCGACCGTGTCGTTGTAATCGGGCAGGGACCGTGACGCGAGCCAGTAGACGAGCGACACCACCACCACGCTCAGCACGATCAGGGCGGCGGTGATCCGTACAAGCCAGCGAAAGACAGTGACCATTAAGCGCTCCGAGGGGACTGGCGCGATTGACCAACGCGCGCAGGGTGATAGGTAAAACTCTGACTAGCGCAACTGATGGACAAGGAAAAGCAGATGACAAAACTCGCATTTTTGGGGTTGGGGGTGATGGGCGCGCCGATGGCGGGGCATCTGCAAAAGGCCGGGCATGACGTAACCGTCTATAACCGCACCGCGGCCAAGGCCGAGGACTGGGTCAAGGCACATGGCGGCGCGATGGCGCGGACCCCGCGCGAGGCGGTGAAAGATGCCGAAGTTGTGATGGCCTGTGTCGGCAATGATGACGATCTGCGCTCTGTCTGCCTGGGCGAAACCGGGGCCTTTGGCGGGATGACGGCGGGGGCGATCTTTGTCGATCACACCACCGTGTCGGCGGCGGTCACGCGGGAATTGTACAAGGCCGCCGATGCGGCGCAGATCAGTTTCGTGGATGCGCCGATCTCGGGCGGGCAGGCGGGTGCGGAAAACGGCGCGCTGTCAATCATGTGTGGCGGTGACAAGGGCGCGTTTGACCGGGCGCTGCCGGTGATGGAGGTCTATGCCAAGATCTGCCGTCGCATCGGTGAGAGCGGCGCGGGCCAGATGACCAAGATGTGCAACCAGATCGCCATCGCAGGTCTGGTGCAGGGCTTGTCCGAGGCGCTGCATTTCGCCGAGAAGGCCGGTCTGGACGGTCGCGCTGTGGTGGAGGTGATCAGCCAGGGCGCTGCCGGTTCCTGGCAGATGGCCAACCGCTATGAAACCATGCTGGACGATGAATTCGACCACGGGTTCGCGGTGGACTGGATGCGCAAGGATCTGGGCATCTGCCTGAAAACAGCCAATGAAAACGGGGCCAGCCTGCCGGTCACCGCGCTGGTCGATCAGTTCTAAAAGGATGTGCAGAAACTGGGCGGTGCGCGCTGGGACACATCGAGCCTGATCAAACGCCTGCGCGCGATGGGCTGAGACCTGCCCCGGAAGGGGCAGGAACTATCATAAATTTACATCATCTTGTCAGATGGTTACAGGTCGAAGTTAAGGTAGAGCGTCGATCAAAACGCCGGTTTGACCTTTTTGTACTTGGCTTCGAGCACCTGAAAGTTCTCGTTGCCGCCTTTGCCTTCCTCGACCAGCACCCAGCTGCCGCCCGGTTTCTTGGCGGTGACCTTGCAGCCGCTGGAACGGCATTTGATCTTGAGCTTCATGCCGTCTGAATATGTCCATGCGGCATCTCCGGCCAATGCCGGTGCGGCGCCCAGACCAAGGGTGAGGGCAGTGGCGATAATTGCTGTTGTTCTGATCATTCCTGGCTCCAAATCTGTCGTTGAATGCGCCGAGGTTAGGTGTCGCCCCGGCGCAGTGTCAACATAAACAGAAATTGAGCCGGTTTACGGAATGATGCGCGTATATTTGGTGCCTTCCAGCGTGGCACCGATGCGCAGACCGGCGCGGCCAAAGACCGCTGCCAGAACCGGCGTCAGGACCGTCGTGGTATCGGCAGACACGCTGTCGCCCTTGTCCGAAATCACATATTCCATGTCGGCCCCCGCAGCCCAGCCGGGAGAGCGGCGGAACTCGGTCAGCGCGGCCTGGGTCATGAAGAACAGCACATGCGCATATTGCTGCGCGCCGATCTGCAAGCCGCCCGATCCCTTGACGACGGAATAGTAATCCACCGTCACATTGTCGATCAGCAGGGCACCGCGCCCATAGGCGCCGCCAAAACCAAGGCCCGCTTCGGTCACCAGCGGCATCACCAGCATGCCGTTGGCCTTTTCCGCAAGGCTGCGGGTGTTGGGATAGCTGCGGTACATTTCTTCCAGCGTGGCGCGCACGCGCGCGTCGATGGTGCTGCTGCCCCGTCCGCCCACACCGTTGCCGCATGCCGCGAGTACAGGAGTTGCCGCCAGCGCACCAAGGGTGAACGCCCGCCGCGAAATCTGAGTGTTTTTCATGTTTTTCTGCCCGTAAAAGTTGCCTGATGCCGGTTGGTCCGACTTGCGTGCAACTTTAAGCATAATTCCGCAGGATGTCATGCCCTTTGGGCTTTTGGGCGAATTATTGCTGGGATCGGGAGAGTGGCAGGGTGAACCAGAAGTCGGTGAAGTCGCCGGGCACGCTGACAAAGCCGATTTGACCGCCCAGATACTCCACGATCTGC
The DNA here is from genome assembly GCF_028807335.1 of Sulfitobacter sp. PR48. NCBI lineage: Bacteria > Pseudomonadati > Pseudomonadota > Alphaproteobacteria > Rhodobacterales > Roseobacteraceae > Sulfitobacter > Sulfitobacter sp. PR48. The sequence continues at coordinate 52,797 of NZ_JARAMM010000009.1, forward strand.
TTGCAGATGCTCAGGCCCAGGCCGGTGCCGCCATGGTCGCGTGTCAGGGTGGGCGCGGCCTGCGCGAAGGGCAGGAAGATGGTGGGGCGGAACGCCTCGGGAATGCCGCGTCCGCGGTTTCGCACCACAACCCGCGCCATATCGTCCCTGCGGTCCATGATCACTTCGACGATGGTATCGTTATCGGCGAATTTCGCGGCATTCGACAGCAGATTTGTCATGATCTGGCAGATCCGCGCCGGATCGACCTGGCACAGCAGCGGCCCTGCGTCCAGTTTCGTGGTGATGGTGACCCGGTAGCTTTTGGCAAGCGACCGGTTCTCTTCGACTGCTGTTGCGATCAGCCCGCCCAGATCGTGATCGCCGGTTTCAATGTCCAGATCGCCTTTCGAGAACCTTTCGAAGTCGAGAATGTCGCCCACCAGCATCCCCAGCCGGTCGGCGTTCTGAAGCGATATGTCCAGCAGGCGTCTCATCGGTTTTGGCAGGTCCTGATCTGCGGCCTGCGCCTGAAACAGCTTGAGCGCGCCCAGGATCGAGGTCAGCGGCGTGCGCAGCTCATGGCTGACGGTTGCGACGAATTCGCTTTTCAGGTCCTGCAGGCGGTGCTGTTCGGATACATTGACGACCTGGGCGATGAATTGCACAGCCTGGCCATCCTCGTCACGGACGGCAGCGATGCTGAGCAGGCCCCAGATCACCTTGCCGCTTCTGTGCAGGAAACGCTTTTCCGTCTGGTGATAGCACAGGTAGCCGTCTTTCAGCCGCTCCAGTTCCAGCATGTTTTCCGCGATTTCATCAGGGTGCAGGATCATCGGGAATCCCTTGCCCTTCAGTGCCGATTTGTCGTGACCGACAAAGGTGCAGAAGGCCGGGTTCACCTTCAGCAGCTTGCCGTCAAGACCCATGATCGCCTTGCCGATCGGCGCGTTGTCAAAGGCCGACTGAAACTGCTTCATGCTTTTGCGCAGGGCCAGTTCCGTCCTCTTGCGGTCAGTCACATCGACCTGGGCGCCGACGATCCGGGTCGGGTTTCCCTGTGCGTCCCGCCGGGCCACGGAAAGATCGGTGCGCATCCAGCGCATTTCGCTGCGGTCGCGGTTGAACAGCCGGAATTCATTGCTGTTGCGGCTTTCCAGACCTTTTGCGAGCCTGCGCATGGGGGCATCTGCGGCGTTCAGGTCATCGGGGTGGACCCGGCTGCGCCATTCCTTCTGAACGTCCACGATCTCATCGCGGGGCAGCTCCATCAGGTCGCGCCAGATGTCGGAGACATGGGCTTCCTTCGTGATCATGTCGAATTCGAACACCCCGATCCCGGCCCCGCTGATTGCATTCTGCGCGCGCAGCAATTCGGCGTTCCGGGCGTCTTCACGGGCGCGTTCCTCGGTGATGTCGCGCAGGACAAGGGTATGACGGGCAGGTGCATCCGCGTCCTTCCAGGCGGTGACATGCACCAGGAAGTGACGCTGCTCCTTGTCGGGGCGGGTGCCCGTGATGTCATGCAGCGTGGCAGAAGTGGCGGGTGGCGCGATCCGGGCGTCCAGGGCGGCGCTGTCGAGGCCTGGCAGAACAGTTGAGATTTCCATGCCGGTCAGCTGGCCGGGCTCATATCCCAGGAGGGTGCATGCGGCGGGATTGCTGATCAGAACCTCGCCTTTGTGATCCAGTACGATCACCGCGATCTCCGCAGTGGCAATCGCCTGTGCCAACAACTCGTGCTCAACCATCACGTCAGGCCTTATCTTCGCAATATTCGACACGCGACCCTCCGCGCAACACCAAGAAACACACAATACGACCGGTGCGGGAATCTGTGGCCGCCCGCACTGACTAACCTATAGGTTGAGTAATGACTGAAATCGTGTCTAACTGTGGGCTGATTTATGTCTGAAAAGTGTTTTGTTGAATTTTTTACGGGGTTTTCGTGCGTTCTGGCCGCCTGTTTGCCGGGCGGCCCATCCGCCCGTCGCGTTGGAATATGGAAATGCAGTGATTCTTACTCGTAATGCGGGAAAATCTGTCAGGTCACGGATGCGGTCCTGAGGCGATGTGATCCGGCAGCGGCAGACCCGTCCGCAGCAGATCTTGTCAGGTCATGCCTGATTGTGCAGCCCGCCCGGGTCCGGCAGTTCCACAGGGCCGCGGAGGTTCGGCCGGGCGTCAGCCGCCGTTCAGCAGGCGCGCGGCGGCGGGGGCGAAATAGGTCAGCACGCCGTCGCAGCCGGCGCGTTTGAACCCCATCAGGCTTTCCATCATCACCCGCTCTTCGTCGATCCAGCCATTCTGTGCGGCGGCCTTGATCATCGCGAATTCGCCCGACACCTGATAGGCGAATGTCGGCGCGCCAAAACTGTCTTTCACCCTCCGGCAGATGTCCAGATAGGGCTGGCCGGGTTTGACCATGACCATGTCCGCACCCTCGGCCAGATCGCGCGCCACCAGGCGCAGCGCCTCGTCGGCATTGCTGGGATCCATCTGATAGGTCTTCTTGTCCCCGGTCAGCGCGCCGGAGGCCCCCACCGCGTCCCGGAAGGGGCCGTAGTAGGCAGAGGCATATTTCGCGGCATAGCTGAGGATCATGACGTCGGAATGCCCGCCCGATTCCAGCGCATTGCGGATCGCGCCGATGCGGCCGTCCATCATGTCGGAGGGACCGATGATGTCGGCCCCCGCTTCGGCCTGGGCCAGCGCCATCCTGACCAGCGCCTCGACCGTGCGGTCGTTGACGATGATGCCATCCTCGACGAAACCGTCGTGGCCGTTGATGTTGTAGGTGTCCAGCGCCACGTCGGTCATCACCGCCATCTGCGGAAACTTTGCCTTGATCGCGGCAATCGCGCGGTTGGCGTGGTTCTGCGGGTCCCAGGCGCCGGAGCAATCCTCTGTCCGCTCTTCGAGGCCGGTGTAGGGAAAGATGCACATCGCCCCGATCCCCAGCGCGTCGGCCTCTGCCGCGGCCTCGACGATCTTGTCGACCGACCGGCGCATGACACCGGGCATCGAGGGCACTGGCTCCTCTATGCCTTCGCCGGCACGCACGAAGACCGGCCAGATCAGATCACCCACTTCAAGCGCGTTTTCGCGCACCAGCGCGCGCACGGCTGGGCTGACACGGGTCCGGCGCAGGCGCGCGGCGGGGAAGGGGGCGACGATGGGATTCATGCAAAAATACCTCAGTTTGCCAGACCCATTGCTTGGCATGAAAAAAGTGGGCTCTCAAGGGTAGGAATTGCCCGGCGCCTTGGGTATGACCTGCGCACTTGTGGTCCAGAGGACAAGACTTGGATTGGTATCAGACCCTATTCGAACTCATCGACATGCGGTCCTTTTCGAACCTGTGGTTCTGGATTGTACTTGCGGTGACCTGGTCGACGGCCAGCCATTGGGTGCTGGGCGTGCCCTATGACATGGTGCTGCGTGCCCGCCGTCAGGGCGCACAGGCCGAGGTTGATCTGGAAGACATGGTGCGCATCAATGTGAACCGTCTGTTGTTCATCGCGCAGGTCTCGGGCCTCTGGATTCTGGGGTTTGCCTGTTTCGGGCTGACCATGCTGGTTCTGCTGGGCTTCGTCTATGGCATGGAATTTGCGCAGGCGGTGTTCCTGCTGGCCTTTCCGCTGTCGCTGATCGGGGTGCTCAGCCTGTCCACCGCGCGGCTGATCCAGTCGGAAGGTGCGACCGGAGAGCGGCTGCGCAAGCGGCTGACGCGGCACCGGCTTTATACCCAGATCATCGGCATGGTGTCGATTTTCGTCACCGCGATCTGGGGCATGTATCAAAACGTGGCGCTCGGCCCGCTGGGCGGTTGACAGCGCCCTGCGTGGGGCCAATTGGAACGACATGGTTAAGCAGAGCAAAATCACGCTGTCGGGCGTGCCCGAAGGCCATGATGCACGGACCCTGCTGGAGGAGGTCGCCAAAGGCGCTCCGGTGCTGCACATCGCCCGCGATGACAAGCGGATGGCGGCGATGCAGGCCGCACTTGCCTTTTTCGCGCCGGACATGCCGGTGGTCACCTTTCCGGGCTGGGATTGCCTGCCTTATGACCGGGTTTCGCCCAATGCCGACATCTGTGCGCAACGTATGGCGACGCTGGCGGCCCTTGTGCACGGGATGCCCGACAAATTCGTCCTGCTGACCACGCTGAACGCCGCAACCCAGCGGGTGCCTGCGCGCAGCGTGCTGCGCGAGGCGGCCTTTTCCGCGCGGGTCGGCAGCCGCATTGACGAGGCCGCGCTGCGGGCCTTTCTGGTGCGCATGGGCTTTGTGCAAAGCCCCACGGTGACCGAACCGGGCGATTATGCCATCCGGGGCGGGATCATCGACATCTATCCGCCGGGTGATCTGGGCCCGGTGCGGCTGGATTTCTTCGGCGATGTGCTGGACGGCGCGCGGCGCTTCGACCCGGCCAGCCAGCGCACCACCGACAAGCTGGAGGTGGTGGAGCTTGCCCCGGTGAGCGAGGTCATCCTCGACGAGGCGGCGATCACCCGGTTCCGGCAGAACTACCGCATCGAGTTCGGCGCGGCGGGCACGGATGATCCGCTTTACGAGGCGATCAGCGCGGGGCGCAAGCATCAGGGCGCGGAGCATTGGCTGCCCTTCTTCCACGAAAGCCTTGAGACGCTTTTCGACTATCTGCCGCAGGCCACGGTGACGATGGACGATCAGGTGACACCGGCGCGGCTGGCCCGCTGGGACAGCATCGCCGATCAATACGAGACCCGGCGCATCGCCATGTCGAACCGCTCGAAGATGGACAGCGTCTACAAGCCCGCGCCGCCGGAAGGGCTCTATCTGGACGACGAGGCCTGGCTGCTGGCGACGCAGGATCACCGGGTGATCCAGTTCATGCCCCTGCCGCAACCCACCGGGCCCGGCGTGCTGGACGCGGGCGCGCGGATCGGGCGCAGCTTTGCGCCGGAGCGGCAGCAGGAAGCGATCAGCCTGTTCGGCGCGCTGGCGGATCATATCCGCCGCAAGATGGCAGAAGGCCCGGTGCTGATCGCGAGCTATTCCGAAGGTGCGCGTGAACGTCTGACCGGGCTGATCGAGGACGAGGGCCTGGCAGAGGCGATCCCGGTCAGGAACGCCACCCGCATCGGCAAGCGCGGCCTGCATCTGGCGGTCTGGGCGCTGGAATCCGGGTTCGAGGCGCCCTGGGAAGCGGCGGGGCCAGAGGGCCGCATCACGGTGATTTCCGAGCAGGATGTGCTGGGCGACCGGCTGATCCGCGCGCCGCGCCGCAAGCGCCGGGCGGAGAATTTCCTGACCGAGGCGCAAAGCCTGACGCCGGGTGATCTGATCGTGCATGTGGACCACGGCATCGGGCGCTATCAGGGCATGGAGGTGATCACCGCCGCCGGGGCCGCTCATGAATGCCTGCTGCTGGAATATGCCGAAGGATCAAAGCTTTATCTGCCGGTCGAGAACATCGAACTGCTGTCGAAATACGGCCATGAGGAAGGGCTGCTGGACAAGCTGGGCGGCGGTGCCTGGCAGTCCAAGAAGGCCAGGCTCAAGGAACGCATCCGCGAGATGGCGGACAAGCTGATCCGCATCGCGGCGGAACGCGCCTTGCGCAGGGCGCCGGTGCTGGAACCCCCCGTCGGCGCCTGGGACGCCTTCGCGGCGCGTTTCCCCTATACGGAGACCGACGACCAGCTGCGCGCAATCTCCGACGTTGTGGACGACATGACCAGCGGCAACCCGATGGACCGGCTGGTCTGTGGCGATGTCGGCTTTGGCAAGACCGAGGTGGCGATGCGCGCGGCCTTTGTCGCGGCGATGAGCGGCGTGCAGGTGGCGGTCATTGCCCCCACGACGCTGCTGGCGCGCCAGCACTACAAGTCATTCTCCGAACGTTTCCGGGGCTTCCCGATCCAGGTGCGCACGCTCAGCCGCTTTGTGTCGGCGAAGGAGGCGGCGCTGACCCGTGACGGCATGGCCAAGGGCACCTGCGACATCGTGATCGGCACCCATGCGCTGCTGGCCAAGGGGATCAGGTTCAACAATCTCGGGCTGCTGATCATCGATGAGGAACAGCATTTCGGTGTCACCCACAAGGAACGGCTGAAGGCGCTGCGCACGGATATTCACGTGCTGACCCTGACCGCCACGCCGATCCCGCGCACGCTGCAGCTGTCGCTGACGGGGGTGCGCGACCTGTCGATCATCGGCACGCCGCCCGTCGACCGGCTGGCGATCCGCACCTATGTCAGCGAATTCGATATGGTCACCCTGCGCGAGGCATTGCTGCGCGAACATTACCGCGGCGGGCAGTCGTTCTATGTGGTGCCGCGGGTGTCGGACCTGCCCGAGATCGAGGCTTTCCTCAAGGAACAGCTGCCGGAACTTACCTATGTGGTGGCGCATGGCCAGATGGCGGCGGGCGAGCTGGACGACCGGATGAACGCCTTTTACGACGGCAAGTTCGACATTCTGCTGGCCACGACCATCGTGGAATCCGGGCTGGATATTCCCACCGCCAACACGATGATCGTGCACCGCGCCGACATGTTCGGTCTGGCGCAGCTCTACCAGATCCGGGGGCGGGTCGGGCGCTCCAAGACCCGCGCCTATGCCTATCTGACCACCAAGCCGCGTGCGAAGCTCACCGCCACCGCAGAGAAACGCCTGCGGGTGCTGGGTTCGCTCGATACGCTGGGGGCGGGGTTCACGCTGGCCAGCCAGGATCTGGACATTCGCGGGGCAGGCAACCTGCTGGGCGAGGAGCAATCCGGCCAGATGCGCGATGTGGGGTTCGAGCTTTATCAATCCATGCTGGAAGAGGCGATTGCCAAGATCAAGGCAGGCGAGATGGAGGGGCTGTCGGAGGCGGACGAGCAATGGGCCCCGCAGATCAACCTCGGCGTGCCGGTGCTGATCCCGGAAGATTTCGTGCCGGACCTCGACGTGCGGCTGGGGCTTTACCGCCGACTGTCCGGGCTGAGCACCAAGGTGGAACTGGAAGGTTTCGCCGCCGAGCTGATCGACCGTTTCGGCAAGCTGCCGCGCGAGGTCAACACGCTGATGCTGGTGGTGCGGATCAAGGCAATGTGCAAACGCGCCGGGATTGCCAAGCTGGACGGTGGCCCGAAGGGGGCGACGATCCAGTTCCACAACGACAAGTTTGCCTCACCTGAGGGGCTGGTGGCCTTTATCCAGGACCAGCGCGGGCTGGCACGCGTCAAGGACAACAAGATTGTCGTGCGCCGCGACTGGAAATCCGAAGCCGACAAGATCAAGGGCGCCTTTGCCATTGCCCGTGACCTTGCCGAACATGTGATTGCCAAGGAAAAGAAGGTCAGGAAAGTGTCCTGACCGAGGGCGCAGCGGCAAGGGCGCCGGTCTTCAAGCGTGGCGGGTTATTCCGCCGGGGCGGCGAGGTCCACTTCGGAGCGTGTCAGCAGCAGCATCAGACCCCAGGCCGCGCAGGCCATGAGCAAGACGGAACCGAAGAGCAGCGACACATCGTCGGCAAACATCAGGGCAACCGGCGAGGCGATCAGCGCCGCCAGAATGGTCGATACCGATCCAATGACAGAGGCCGCCATGCCCGCCATATGGCCCATCGGCTCCATCGCGATGGCATTGAGGTTGCCAAGCGTCAGCCCGGCCTGGGCGAAGAGGCACAATTGCCAGAACAGGAAGGCCCCGAACCCCAGCACGCCGCCGGCGCTGGCAAGGCCGGAGAAATACATGAACCCGGAAAGCAGGATCTGTCCGAACAACGTCAGCCTGACCAGCCGCCGCATGCCCAGACGTTCGACCAGCAGCGCATTCAGGATGCTGGAGGTGCCCGCGATCACTGCCACGGCGCCGAACCAATAGGGGAAAGTCTCTGCCCGGCCATAGACCTGGGCATAGACCGGCTGGATCAGCATCAGGGTGCAAAAGAACATGGCCATGGCCATGACCTGTACAATGATCGCCAGCCGCACCGTGCGATGTGTCATGATCTCGCGGATGGCATCGAGCAAGAGGCGCAGCCGCAGGGGGCGGCGGTCTTCGCTCCGCAAGGTCTCTGGCAGGCGGATCGCCATCCAGATCACGCTGATGGCCGAGAAGGCGACAAAGGCCAGGTAGATGCCGCGCCAGTCCGACAATTCGATGATCAGCGATCCCATGATCGGGGCCAGCGCCGGCACCAGGGTAAAGACCAGCATGATGAAAGAAACGATCTTGGCCATGTCCCGGCCCGAGAAAAGATCGCGGACCACGGCAATCGCCACCACGCGCGGGCCGGAGGCGCCCAATCCCTGAAACACCCGGGCGACAAGCATCGCCTCAAGCGACTGGCTGGCCCAGGCCGCCATTGCGCCGATAATATAAAGCACCACACCGCCAAAGATCACCGGACGACGGCCAAAGGCATCCGAAAGCGCGCCGGTCACCAATGTGCCCGCTCCCATGCCAAAGACAAAGGCGGTCAGGATCAGCGGCGCGCGATGCGCAAGTTCCGGTGACAGTTCGCGCGAGATTTCCGGCAGCGCGGGCAGCATCGCATCAATGGAAAACGCGATGGAGGCGAACATCATCGCGATCAGTCCGACAAACTCTGCCCTGTGGATTGTCAGTTCTTGCTTGGGCTTGTCCACACGGCACTCCAACGGGTGCGCCGAACAAAAAAACAGGCGCTTTCCGTCGTTTGGATAACCCATGGTTGCAGGTCAGACAACAACTTATAAAAACAGTCGTAAATTTTTCTAACGCTCAGGATGCCAGCCGCGTTTCTGCGCAAGAAAGTGTTGCTGATGTATTGGGCATTTCAAGCAGCTGAACGATGTCGCTCAACCCCTCCAGGTCGACAAAGGGGGGCACTTCGCCCAGTGCCAAGGCACCTGCATTGTAGTTCACGATATCGGTGCGCAGCTGGTCCCAGCAATCCTGCGCAATGACCCGCGACACAAAGCGCGCGCGTTCGAGCATCGCGCGCCGCTGGTGATAGGGCAAGGCGCAGCGGATGCCGCTGCGCAGACAAAGCGCATCGGTGGCGCAACCCACGATCAGCTCCCGGCCAAGGCCGCCCAGATGGCGCAGCCTTGCGCTGGTTTGCGGCCCGATATCGTCAAAAACACCATATGTCAGCACCACCCGGCCGGGCACCTGGCCGATCATGCGCCGGTCCTCTGCACCGGGCCGGATTCCTTCAGCCAGATGGCATGAACAGGGCAGGGCCGGGGGAAGAATACCGGCTCTGCCGCCGCTTTTCCGCCCTCTTCAGAGGGGGGAAGAATGATGAAAGCCCTGCCTGAATGCCACACGGCATCGCGGTCCGGCGTCGCCTGGATGTCTGTCATTGTACCCGCTCAAACTGTTCTGATCAGGGGTCTGTGCCCCATTTGTGCCATCAGGTTAGGCCAGCGGGCGGGTGCTGGCAAAGCCCATGTGCCACATGGACACCGGATGTGGCCGATCTGCCATAGTCACGCGGAATCAGAATGTTGGCTTGGGGGCCAGAGCCCAGGGCCTAGAGCCCAGGGCCTAGCTGCCATGCAGCTCTGCGATCACCTTTGCCCAAAGCTCGGGTGGCTGCGCGCCGGGAACCGCGTGCTGGTTCGCCACGATGAAGGTCGGAACCGAATTGATCCCCATCCGGCGGCTGTGGGCGTCGCGGTCCTGAATCGCCTTGCGGTCCTCGTCGGTCTGCAAAAGCCGGGTCACGACGCCTGCGTCCATCTCGATGCTGTCTGCGATATCGGCCAGCACCTCGGCATCGCCGATGTCGCGGGCCTCCACGAAATAGGCCTTGAACAGCGCGGAGACCGCCGCCGTCTGGCGCCCTTCGATCCCGGCCCAATGGATCAGCCTGTGGGCATCCAGCGTGTTGGGCGTGCGTTTCATCTGTTCGAAGTTGATCGTCAGCCCGGCATTCCGGGCGTGATCCACGATCGGGGCATAGGCGCGCACCGCGCCCTCCTTGCCGCCGAATTTGTTCTCAAGATAGGCGCGCCGGTCCATGCCTTCGGCGGGCATATCCGGGTTCAGCTGAAACGGGTGCCATTCGATCACGAATGGATGGTCCGGATGGTCCAGCAGGGCCCGGTCAAGATGGGCTTTTCCGATATAGCACCAGGGGCAAATCGGGTCTGACATGATGTCAAGCTTGATCGGGTCCGGCATCTTTTCTGGCCTCGAATTCCGCGCGCAACCTGCGCCGCAAGAGCTTGCCATTGGCCCCGGTGGGCAGCGCGGCAAGGTGAATGTAAAGGCGCGGTTGCTTGTAGCGCGCCAGCGTTCGTTCCGCATAACGGGCCAGCGCCGCATCGTCCAGAGGGGCAGGCGCGGTGTAGAAGGCGGCGATCACGCTGACACCGGGTTTGACCTCGACTTCGGCGGCACCCACGCCGGTGACGCCGGGCGCATTGGCAAGCGCCGCCTCGACCTCCACCGGCGAGACCCGAAAGCCGCCCGCGTTCATCATGTCGTCGCGCCGCCCCAGATAGGTGATCTGCCCCTCCGCATCCATCACGCCCTGATCCCCGGTCAGGAACCAGTCGCCCTGAAACCGCGCGGCGGTCTGTTCCGGCGCGCCAAGGTAGCCCAGCATCAGGCCGGGGTCGCTGCGGTGAATGGCAATGGTGCCCACTTTGCCGGTTGCGGCGGGGCCGGTTTCGCTCAGGATCGCCACCTGTCGTCCCGCCTGCGCGCGGCCCAATGCGCCGGGTGTCGCCGGATGGTCCGGGCAGCCGGAGATGAAGGTGGAACATTCCGACATGCCAAAGGCCTCGTAAACCGGGGTGCCGGTGGCCGCGGTCCAGGCGTCGCGCACCACCGGGTTCAGCTTTTCCCCCGCGCTCAGCCCGTGGCGCAACGCGGGCAGGGCGAGGCGGTCGCGCCCTTTCAGCATTTGCCGGTACACCCCCGGGGCCGCTGCAAAGAGGGTTGCGCCATGCCGTGCCATCAGCTCGGGCAGATCTGCGGCCTGGGTGCCGGGCGCCGGAATCAGCGCGGTGGCGCCCATCGTCCAGGGGTCCATCAGCCCGGTGCCAAGGGTAAAGGTCCAGTTGAACGCGCCCGCGTGCAGCATCCGGTCTTCCGGGCGCAGCCCGTACCAGCCGTCAAACATCATCTGCCGCGCCAGAATCGCACGATGCGCATGCATGACCGCCGTGGGCCTGCCGGAGGTGCCGGAGGTATAGATGATATAGCCCAGCCTGTCGGGATTGCCCAGATGCCAGTCCACCGGCGGCAGCGCCTGCATGGCGCGCAGATCGTCCACATCAATGCGCGAAGGATGCGGCGGGCAGGGGACATCGGGGTCGTGAAGGATGGCGGCGGGGCGCAGATCGGGCAGCAGCCGCGCCACCTCGCCCTCGGTCAGCGCCGTTGCGGTGGGCACCGGCACCAGCCCGGCGGCCAGCGCCCCCAGATAGGCAATCGGGAAGTCGGGCGTATTGCCCAGGCGCATCAGCACCACGTCGCCCGGCGCAAGGCCCACCGCCCGCAATCCTGTGCCGGTGCCGCGGACCGCCCGGGTCAGCCGGTCAAAGGACCAGTCCTCGCTTGTGTCCACCGAGAGCAGCGCCAGCGCCACCTTGTCCGGCGTGGCAAGGCCTGCCCGCAGCACATGCTGCGCCAGATTGAAGTCGGTATATGCGGTTGTTGGTGCCATGCCACCGCGCTAGCCCAGCACGTGGCGCGTTGCAAGCACCGCCACGGGGCGCTAAAGCAGGGGGATGAGCCAGAACGCCAGCCTGATCGAGATTGCACGCGCCAGCGGTGAGCCGGAAATCACCCCGCCTCTGGATCTGGGCGCGCGCGTGCGGGAATTGCGCAAGGCGCGCGGCTGGACATTGGAACAGGCGGCAAAGCAGGCGGGTCTGGCCCGCTCCACCCTGTCAAAGATCGAAAACGGCCAGATGTCGCCCACCTATGAGGCGCTCAAGAAACTGGCCATCGGGCTTGAAATCTCGGTGCCGCAGCTATTCACGCCGCCTGCCGCGGAAAAGATCAATGGCCGCATGGTGGTCACCAAATCGGGCGAGGGGGCGGCCAAGGCCACCACCACCTATGAGCATGAGCTGCTGGCCGAGAGCCTGCGCAAGAAACAGATGCTGCCCTACCGCGCGCGCATCCGGGCCCGCACGATGGAGGAATTCGACGGCTGGGTGCGCCATGACGGCGAGGAATTCCTTTATGTGCTGACCGGCGTGATCACGCTTTATACGGAATTTTACGAACCGGTGGAGATGCGCCGGGGCGACAGCGCCTATTACGATGCGGCCATGGGCCACAATGTGATCTCCACCTCTGCCGAGGATGCCACGATCCTTTGGGTGACCTCGCTGGTCTGACCTTTTTCAGGCGCCCAGATAGGTCTGGGGTTCGGGGCAAAGCTGCAAGCAGACTGGATGGCATGCGGCGCAGCCACGCAACCGGATCACCTGTCGTCGAACAGCGGGCGCAGGATGACATGGGCCAGAAACACCGCCGCGATCTGCACCGCGATGAAAGCCGCGATATGGCCGGGGTAGATGCCTGCAAAGGTATCGGAGAACCCGCGTGCAAAGGTCACCGCCGGATTGGCGAAACTGGTGGAGGCGGTGAACCAATAGGCGCCGGTGATATAAAGCGCGACCAGAACCGGCACCGCCTCTTCACGGTGTTTCAGCCCGCCGAAAATCACGAACAACAGGCCGAAGGTTGCGATGGCTTCGGAAAACCACTGTGCGGCACCGGTGCGGTGCATGGTCTGGCTGACCTGCAGCACCGGCAGGGCGAACATCAGATGTGCCACCCAGACCCCCAGCACGGCACCTGCCACCTGGGCGGCGACAAAGAGCGGGACGTCCCTGCCGGGCATCTGGCCCCGCAGGTAAAAGGCCAGAGTGACCGCCGGGTTGAAATGCGCGCCGGAAATCGGGCCCAGCACGGTGATGATGGCATAAAGCATGCATCCCGTGGCAATGGCATTGGCCAGCAGGGCGATGGCACTGTTTCCCTCGGCCAGGGAGGCGCCCATGATTCCGGAGCCGATGACAGCGACCAGCAGCATCGCGGTGCCCAGCCCCTCGGCGGCGAGGCGCCTCATGGCTGTGGACATGGCAGGAGGGGCCGGAAGGGCGCGGGGGGCGTTGCGAAAATACTCATGGCGCTGCGGTATCGCGAAGATGTTTCAATTTTGTGACGCATCCCACCACCAGACCTCTGGCATGTAGTTCGGCCCGTCGCCGTAAAGCGGAATCCTGTCGGGATATTTCATTTCGACCTTATGGGCGATCAACCCTTCGTCGAACTGCCAGAAGGGGATGACGTAGCGCCCCGCCGTCAGCAGCCGGTCGAGCGCGCGCACGGCATGGGTGAATTCATCCGCCCCGCGCGCGGTCAGCATCTTGTCGATCATCGCGTCGACGGCGGGGCTTTCGATCCCCATCATGTTGCCCGATCCGGGCACTGACGCCGCGTCAGACCCCCAGTAATACCGCTGTTCGGTGCCGGGGCTCAGCGACAGTGAGCGCCGGAAGGTGGTGATGTCGAAATCGAAAGTCTCAAGCCGCTTGTTCAGCTGGGCATTATCGATCACATCGACGGTTGCGGCGATCCCCAGCCGGGCAAGCGCCTGCACATAAAGATCGGCAATCTTGTCCGAACCGGCCACATCCAGCCTGCTGCCCTTGGACAGCAGGATATTCACCGTCAGCGGTTTGCCCGCCGCATCCCGCATCACCCCGTCCTGCGCCGAATACCCCGCCGCCTGCAATTGTTTCATCGCATGACGAATGCCTGCGCGGTTGCGGGCTGATCCATCCCCTTCGGGCAGCGCATAGCCGGTCAGCGCGCCCTCGGGCAGGGTGTCGCTGAAGGGTTTCAGCAGATCGGCCACCGGCGCCGGTGCAGGCCCGGGGCGCATCGCAAGTTCGGAATTCGAGAAATAGGAGGTGATGCGCGGCAGCCTGCCGCCGGTCAATGTCTCGCCGATATATTCAAAGTTGAAGGCCCAGATCAGCGCGTCGCGCACCCGCCAGTCGTCAAAGGGTGGTTTGCGCGTGTTCATCACGAATCCGGTCATGCCCGAGGGCTTGGCATGGGGGAACGTCGATTTCACGATCTCGCCGCGCTGGACAGCGGGAAAGTCGTATTGCGTGTCCCAGGTCTCGGCGTTGAATTCGCGCACGGCGGAAATCTCGCCTGCCTTGAAGGCTTCAAAGACAACATTGGCATCGCCGTAGAAGTCCAGCTTGATCTCGTCGAAATTGTTGGTGCCCCGGCGAAACGGAATATCTGCCCCCCAGTAGTCGGGATTGCGCCGCAGGGTGACATAGCGGCTGGCCTGATAGTCGCTGATCACATAGGGCCCGCTGCCCAGCGGCACCTCCTGCAGGGGTGCATTGGCGAAATCCTTGCCCTCCCATTGTGCCTTGCTCAGGATCGGGCGGATACCTGCCAGCAGCGACAATTCGCGGTTGTCGGTGTTGAAGGTGATGCGCAGCGACCGGGGGCCGGTCTGTTCGATGCTTTCGATCTGTTTCCAGAAGTCCCGGTAGCGCGGGTGGCCTTCCGTTCCCAGAAGTTCGAAGGAAAAGATGACATCCTCGACCGTCACCGGGGTGCCGTCAGAGAATCGGGCCTCCTCGCGCAGGGTGAAGGCGACCCAGGAGCGGTCCTCCGGCACCTCCACTGATTCGGCCAGCAGACCGTAAAGTGTGAAAGGTTCGTCCAGGGACCGGCCCATCAGCGTCTCATGGGTGAAGAACGGCAATTGCCAGGGGATAGAGCCCTTGAGGACATATGGATTGAGGCTGTCGAAGCTGCCGGAATTCCCCAGCACGATCCGCCCGCCCTTGGGCGCATCCGGGTTCACGTAAGGCAGGGACACAAAATCGGGTGGTAGGGCGGGTTCGCCGTACATAGATATCCCGTGCTGCGGTTCCGCACCCGCCGGGGCGGCACAGAGAATCAGTGAAGAAAACGCCGCAACCGCCCAAGCTTTCTGGAAAAAATGAATCACCATTTTCTGCACAATCTCGCACTGCCCTTATTTTGTTAGGGCCTTGCATAGCTGGGCTTGGAGGGCACTTCAAACTTAATGCTTGGCCTGAGGCGCGAGATTGCTTATACATAGGGCACTGCTCGATAGGTTTCTTGCCTGTATGAAACCTGCCTCAATAACTTAACGCCAGCTTCGTGCTGGCGTTTTTTTTTGGCCGCGCCCGGTGCCGGGCAAATTGCGGCGGGCGCGGCGCTTTGCCCGTGAAAACCCCCGGGGCCAGATAGCTTGTCCGGGGCCATCGACCGGCATCACCCGGTGTTTCAGCTTTCCCCCGGACGCGCTATGCAAGGGGAAAGATTATTCTGCCCGGCGCGTTCACTTTGCAGGTGCAGCGCGGCATGATGCGGCGCAGCATCCAACTTCAGGAGATTTCACCATGGCCTATACAATCGACCTTTCCGGCAAGACCGCCGTGATCACCGGTTCCAATTCCGGCATCGGGCTGGGCATTGCCTGGGAACTGGCGCGGGCAGGGGCGGACATCGTGCTCAATTCCTTTACCGACAACACCGAAGACCACGATCTGGCCAAACAGATCGCGGCGGAGACCGGGGTCACCGCGCGTTACATCCGGGCGGATATGTCCAAGGCCGACCAATGCCGCCAGCTGATCACCGAGGCGGGGCGTTGCGATATTCTGGTGAACAATGCGGGCATTCAGCATGTGGCGCCGATTCCGGATTTCCCGGTCGAGAAATGGGACGCGATCATCGCGATCAACCTCAGCTCTGCCTTTCACACCACCGCCATGGCGCTGCCGATGATGCGCAAGGCCGGCTGGGGCCGGGTGATCAACATCGCCTCTGCCCACGGGCTGACGGCCTCGCCCTTCAAATCCGCCTATGTGGCGGCAAAACACGGCATCGTCGGCCTGACCAAGACCACGGCGCTGGAAACCGCGCAGGATCCGATCACCGCCAATACCATCTGCCCGGGCTATGTGCTGACCCCGCTGGTGGAAGCGCAGATTCCCGACACGATGAAGGAATACGACATGTCCCGTGAGGATGTGATCAAGAACGTGATGCTGCAACGACAGCCCAGCAAGGAATTCGCAACGGTCGAACAGCTGGGCGGGACCACCACCTTCCTGTGCTCTGACGCGGCCGCGCAGATCACCGGGACAGCGATCAGCGTGGACGGTGGCTGGACCGCACTTTGATGGCAGCCGGGAAAAAGCGGATCAATCTGGCGCTTCAGGGCGGCGGCGCGCATGGCGCCTTTACCTGGGGCGTGCTGGACCGGCTCCTGCAGGAGCCGGACCTGGAAATCTGCGGCATTTCCGGAACCTCTGCCGGGGCGTTGAATGGTGCGGCGGTGAAAGCCGGTTTCGTTGCCGGGGGTGCCGAAGGTGCGCGGGAAAACCTGGCATGGCTCTGGCGGCAGGTGTCGGGCATGCAGGATCTGCGGATGCAGAGCTGGATGGCCCCTTTCGGCATCGCCGCTGTCAGCCAGGCGCTGGAATACTCATGGCCGGTTGCCATGGCGGATGCGGTGTCGAATGTGACCTCGCCCTATGCCTATGGTCCGTTCTACCGCAATCCGCTGACCGATATTGTGACCAGGCTGGATTACGACAAGGTCTGCAATGGCATAGCGCCGCAGCTTTTCATCTGCGCGACGCGGGTGCGGAACGGCAAGATCAGGGTGTTCTCGGGGGATGAGATCGGGCCGGAGGCGATCATGGCCTCCGCCTGCCTGCCCACAGTGTTCCAGGCGGTGGAAATGCACGACACGGAAACTGGCCAGATGGAGGCATTCTGGGATGGCGGATACACCGGAAATCCGGCTCTTTTTCCATTGTTTGACAAGGGGTTGCCGGACGACGTTCTGGTGATCAACATCAACCCGCTGGAACGGCACGACCTGCCGCGCACACCAAAGCAGATCCAGAACCGGATCAATGAGATCAGCTTCAATTCAAGCCTGCTGAGGGAGCTGCGCGCGATTGAATTTGTCCAGCGCCTGCTCGACAGCGGCAAGATCCCCGAAGGCTCGATGAGCCGGATCAGGGTGCATATGGTGGCCGACGACAAGCTGATGGAGAAATTGTCCGTGGCCACCAAGCTGGTACCGCTGCCCGCTGTGATCGCGACCCTTTTCGAAGCGGGTCAAGCTGCGGCGGAGGGGTTCCTTGACGCGCATAAGGAGAAGATCGGTGTGGAAAGCAGCGTGAACCTTCCGGAGATGTTTGGATAAAGCCCGAGGGGGGCGGAGTTTTTAAAAACTCCGGACCGTTTTCTTTGAAGAAAACGGCGTTACGCGCAATGTGAACTGATATTTTTTACAGCAGCTTGGCGCAGACCCTTGATCTTGATCAGTCGCGGGACACCGGTGCGATGTCCAGAATGTCGCCCTGTTCTGCCCGGTCGCTGGGATAGACCAGCCCGGCCGAAATCACCAGTTTCGCGGCATCTTCCACCGTCATGTCCAGTTCGATCACATCCTTCTTGGGAAAGAACAGCAGAAACCCCGAGGTGGGGTTGGGCGTGGTGGGCACAAAGACGCTGATCATCTCGTCCGAAGGGTCCGATTTTTCCGCCACTTCGCCCTTGGCCGTGGTCGAGATAAAGCCAAGCGCCCAGATGCCCCTGCGGGGGTATTCGATCAGGCAGGCGGTCTCGAAGCTGCGTTCGGACTGGGCAAAGATCGTCTCGGATATCTGTTTGATCCCGGAATATATGGTGCGCACAACCGGGGTCCGCTCCACCAGGCTTTCGGCAAAGCGGATCAGCGACCGGCCGATGATGCCCTTGGCCATCCAGCCGACGATGATGGTGAACACCAGAAAGATGACAACCCCGAGCCCGCGCACGTTGATCTGAACGGAAGGGTCCAGGCCAAGGAAATCCTGCAGCATCCGGTCGGGGTGATAGGCCTTGGGCACCAGCGGCAGCACAAAGCCGTCGATCCAGCCGACAACGGTCCAGATCAGCCAGATGGTCAGCCCGACAGGTGCGATCACCACAAGGCCGGTCAGGAAGGACGCGCGCAGGCGCGCCACCAGTCCGGGGCGGCGGGGTTCGGATGTATCAAGATCAAAAGGCGTGTTCATGGGCAGTCCCGGCAAGATCGCGATATAGCTAAGACCTTTGCCTGCTTGCCACAATGGCAAGCAATCCATTTCCGCTTCATTTCAGGCGCTTTGCCTGGCAATTATGCGGGTGCTTTCACGATTTCTGCGGCAATGCGGGCTGCAAGGCGGGCATTGTTGCGCACCAGGGCGATATTGGCGGTCAGCGAGCGGCCCTCGGTCAGTTCAAAAATGCGTTGCAGCAGGTAGGGCGTGACGGATTTGCCGCTGATCCCATGGGCGGTGGCATCGGCCTGCGCCTTGGCGATCACCGGCGCCATCTCTGCTGCCGGGATTTCATCTGCCGCGGGAATCGGGTTTGCCACCAGCTGTCCGCCCGGCAGGCCCAGTGCCGCGCGCATCCGGTGCGCCGTTGCGATCCGGGCCGGATCATCCATGCGCAGCGGTGCCTTGAGCGGTGATGAGGCCGACCAGAAGGCCGGGAAACTGTCCTGACCAAAGGCGATCACCGGCACGCCCTGGGTTTCCAGCACTTCCAGCGTCTTTGCCACATCCAGAATCGCCTTGGCCCCGGCTGCCACAACTGTCACCGGGGTCTGTGCCAGTTCCATCAGGTCGGCCGAGATGTCAAAGCTGTTTTCGGCCCCCTTGTGTACGCCGCCGATCCCGCCGGTGGCAAAGACCGCGATTCCCGCCAGATGTGCCGCGATCATGGTGGCGGCAACCGTGGTGGCCCCGGTGCCGCCGCGCGCGATGCAAACGGCAAGGTCCGCGCGGCTGAGCTTGGCCACATTGGTCGCCTTTGCCAGGGCTTCCAGCTGTTCGGGCTCCAACCCGATGTGCAATTGCCCCTCAATGACAGCGATGGTGGCGGGGACGGCGCCGGCCCCGCGAATGTCGTCTTCGACCTGCCGGGCGACCTCCAGGTTCTGGGGGTGTGGCATGCCATGGGTGATGATGGTGCTTTCCAGCGCCACGATGGGCGCGCCTTTGTCGCGGGCCCGGGCAACTTCGGCGCTGAGGATCAGGGGCAGGGTCATATGCGGGTCTCTCCGGAAACGTAAAGGGCGGTGGCCTCCAGCGCGCGGTGCAGGGCTTGCTCGGCGCGGATGCCGCTGCGTTCGGCTGCGATATGGGCGGCCATGAATGTATCGCCCGCGCCGGTGACGCGGGTCACATGGACGGGCGGCGGGGTCTCGGTCAGCATGCTGTGAGGGTCGGCCACGGTGGCGGGTTTGCTGCCATCGGTGACCACAACGCGGGCGGCGCCCCGCGTCAGCAGGCCCGTCGCCGCGGCGCGGGAATCGGCAAATTCGGCCTGGCAGAGCAGGCCTGCTTCCTCAAGGTTCACATAGAGCGTCCCGCGCCCGGCCTTCACAAATGGGCCAAGGCGCAGCGCCTTGCCGGGCGAGGCGGGGGCGACGCGCAGGTCGGCCCGGGCCAGCAGCGGGCTTTCGGCCATCTGGCTCAGCAGGTCGATGGTCAGGTTGCCATCCAGCGCCACGGCGCCGGTAAAGGGCTGCGGCAGGCGGCCGTCGGACAGGGGCCCGAGGATCTTGTCGCCTGCGGCTTCCAGCGAATGGGCATCCGCGATGGCCGCGATCAGCCCGTTGGCCCCTTCGACCGCCATGTAACGGTCGGTCGGCAGATCGTCGGAGCGGTAGATGAAATCGGTGATCAGGCCGCGCACGGCGCAGGCGGTGATCAGTTCATCCCCCTCCGGGTCGCGGCCCACTGCCGACAACAGGGCGGGGGCCAGCCCGAAACGCGACAGCGCCATGCCGATGTTCAGCGCCACGCCGCCGGGCAGGCGGGTGATCCGCCCCGGCATGTCAGAGCCTTGCCGCATGGATTGATCGGAGCGGCCGATGATGTCCCACAGGACAGAGCCGATGCACAGGATATCAGGGGGATGCGATGCCGTCATGATGATGCTTTACCCGCGCCCGAGGTGGGGGCGCAAGCCATGTCATCGCGGCACTTCGAAGGTGAGCGCGGCCCAGAGCGTTTCCCAGACCGGCGCGTTTTCGGTTTCGCCCGCATCGGCGGCCTCGCGCAGGGTCACGGCGTCAAAGAGATAGGCATGCCCCGGCGTAACGGGGATCTCGGCAAGCCCCTCGGTGTCGGTCCGGTGCAGGGTGATGGTCACGCTGTCGTCGGGGGCACGGTCGAAAACCTCCACCTGCGCATCCGCGCGCGGCGCGCCGTCATAGGTCAGGCTGACCTGCATGGTGCCGTCGAATCCGGGGTCATAGGGGTTGGTCAGCGCGGTGAATTCCGTGGCCATCCCGACGGCTTGATCCGCGCCCGCGCCGCTGCCCACGGCGATCAGCGCCTTGACGTGCCGGGTATAGCGCTCGCGCAGCTTTTCCTTGCTCCAGCCCCTTTGTTCGTGGAGGGCGACGGCATCCGTGAAATCCTTGTGTTTGGTGAATTTCACGAACTTGTCCCAATCGGTATAGGTCACGTATTGCGGTGTGGTTTCATGCACCACCACCAGCAGCCCGTCGTCGATGGGGGCGGGGATGTTCAGGGCAGGGCGGTCGCCCGCGCGGGGCTTGAGCGGCGTGCGGACACCATCCGCCACCATGGCATAACACTCTGTGCTTTTGTCGAAGAAAGACAGGGTGTTGCCCACGAATTCCTGTCCATTCTTGAAATCCCCCACTACGGTTCCGCCATTATCGACTTGATAATCATGCGGTTCGATCCAGAATTCATGGGACAGGGCGGGCGACAAAGGCACCGCGCCAAGGGTAACAAGTAAAAACAGACGGGACAGATACATGCAAAAAACTTTCACCGGGTTGATATCAAAGCTGTTGTTGGTGACGCTTTTGTCAAGCCTGTTCCTTCTTGGCGGGCAGCGCGCGGGGGCGCACGAGCTGCAGCCGACCATTGGCGATCTGAGTGTCGAGGACGGCACCATCGAACTGGTGCTGCACATCAATCTTGAGGCGTTTCTGGCCGGGATCGACCTGGACGCGGTGGATGACACCAATGATGCCGCCAATGCCGAAGATTATGATGCGCTGCGCGCGCTCTCCAGCGAGGAGATCATTGCCCGTGTCCCCGGCCTGCTTGAGCGGTGGAATGCTTTGCCCTTGCTGAGCACGGATGGCGCGCCGGTGGCGCTGAGCACCGCCTCTGTCACCATGCCTCAGGATGTGGACATCGAACTGTCCCGCATCTCCGATTGGACGCTGACCGCGCCGGTCGATCCGCGCGCCGAGGTTGTGCAGGTTCGCTGGCCGGAAGGCGGCGGGGCCATGGTGCTGCGCCAGCAAGGGGTGGAAGACCCTTACACCGGCTATCTTGACGGGGGCGACACCAGCCCGGAGATCACCCTGCAGGGCGGTGCGGAACAGACCTGCCTTGGTACTTTTGTCGGCTATGTCCCGGTTGGATTCGACCACATCCTGCCCAAGGGGCTGGACCATATCCTGTTCGTGCTTGGCCTGTTCTTTCTGTCCATCCACCTGCGGCCGCTGGTCTGGCAGGTCTCTGCATTCACGCTGGCGCATACGGTCACGCTGGCGCTGGGGGCGCTGGGGCTGGTCAATGTGCCGGGCGCCATCGTGGAGCCGCTGATCGCCGCTTCAATCGTCTATGTCGCTGTCGAGAATATCTTTTTCCACCGCCTCAGCCGCTGGCGACCAATGGTGATCTTTGGCTTCGGGCTGCTGCACGGGCTGGGTTTTGCCTCGGTCCTGGGCGATTTCGGCCTGCCGCCGGGGCATTTCGTGCCGGCGCTGATCGGCTTCAACATCGGGGTGGAACTGGGCCAGCTGACCGTGATCGCGATGGCTGCAATCCTGCTGTGGCTGGCGGTCGGGGCCGCGCGCAAGGCCCATCTGGAAGGCCAGGAAGAACTGGTGACCGAATACCCGGTGATGTTCCGCGCCGTCTCGGTGACAGGATCGCTGCTGATCGCGATCATCGGGGCCTATTGGGTGGTAGAGCGGGTGTTTCTCTAGGCTCCGGACACCGGATGCTGCACCCACCCTTCGGGGTGGGCGCGACCCTTGCCTCAGACCATCGCCCGGATCAGCGTGGCGAGGGTGGCAGCGGGATCTTCGGTGGACCAGATCTCGTCGCCGATGCCGAAAAAGTCGGTATAGGGGGCCAGGGTGCGGATCATTTCCGCGTCCAGCGCCCCTTCGGCGACGACGGGCACTTCGATCACTTCGGACCACCACTGGAACAGCTCGGTCTCTGCGTGGCTGCCATCGCCCAGGGCGGAGGCCTGCGCCGGGCCGAAGCTGACGTAATCCGCGCCTGCTTCGCCTGCGGCCATGCCATCGTGTTTGGAGGGGCCGCAGTAGCTGCCCACGATGGCGTCTTCGCCCAGTTCCTTGCGGGCATAGCGGACCGACCGCGCGGCATCCGACAGGTGCACGCCATCCAGGCCCAGCCGTTCGACCATCAGCAGATGATCCGAAATCACCAGCGCCACGTCGCGGGCATGGGTCACTTCGCGCAGCGCGTCGGCGGCGCGGGCAACGCGGTCTTCGTTCTTGCTGGACAGGGCCAGACGGACACAGGCCACGGGATGCGCATCAAGAACGGAACCCAGCAGGGCCGGAAAACTGCCCAGTTCGATTTCGGGTGGGGTGATCAGATAGATCTGCGGCTGTTCGGGGGTGTCCATGGGCGCGGTCCTTTGCGGTCTTTGGCGGTCTGCGTACCCCAAGCGGCGGGGAAATGAAAACCTTTCTTGCGGGCCTGGTGGACCGGCGGTAAGAGGCGGCATGACCCGCCCTGTGAGCCTTCCGAAAATTCCGGCCTTTGTCCTTGTGCGTCCGCAGATGGGCGAGAACATCGGCGCGGCGGCCCGCGCCATGTGGAACTTCGGTCTGGACCATATGCGCATCGTGGCACCGCGCGATGGCTGGCCGAACCCTGCGGCGGTGGCCATGGCATCGGGCGCGGGGCGGCTGCTGGACGAGGCGCGGCTTCGCCCTGATCTGCCGGATGCCCTGGCGGATTGCGATTTCGTGCTGGCGACCACGGCGCGCGGACGCGATATGACCAAGCCGGTCTTCGCGCCCGAGGCGGCAATGGCGGAGGCGGCGAAACGGATCGCCCGGGGCGAGCGGGTTGCGGTGCTGTTCGGTCCGGAACGCGCGGGGCTTGAGAACGAGGATGTGGCGCGGGCCAATGCCATTGTGTCGGTCCCGGTGAACCCGGCGTTTGCATCGCTGAACCTGGCGCAATGTGTCTTGCTGATGGGCTATGAATGGATGCGCGCCACGGGCTCTGTCACCGATATGACCACCGAAATGGCAGGCACGGAATGGGCCAGCGGCCAGGAGATCGAGCATCTGGCGGCGCATTACGAGGAACGGCTTGAGGAAGCGGGGTTCTTTTTCCCCGCGCATAAGGTCGCCTCGATGAAGCTGAACCTGCGCAACATGTGGTCTCGGATGCCGATGACGCGGGCGGATGTGCAGATGATGCACGGGATGATGCGGCAGATGGTGCGCTGGAAGGATCGAGGCAAGTAAGGTGCGCACTGCTGCGGCAGTGCGCGATTGCCCGAAATCCGACATGCCTGAGAGGTGCGGTGGCTTTGGCACATACCCTCGTTGGCAATGACGCGTAGCCGATGAGCACACCAGTGAAATGTGAGCTCCTTGCGAAAAGCGCTCCCCCGTCGAAACGCCGCACACCGCGCGCAGATGATTGCTGCGACAGGAGCCGCGACAATTGGCGAAGGCGTCAAAAGGTGAAGACATGTCATTTATGACAGGTCTTCTAAGACCTGTCATAAATGACATGTCAGCAGTTTCGGCACGGCTCAGACCTCGGACATGACGGGGTGCAAGGGCGAAGATCACGTCGGGATCAAACCCCGTGCAGGCCCGGCGGACCGCGTTGGTGCAGGCGTCGGCTGTGCCATTGCCAGGACGATGCCGGGCTTGCCTGCACCGTCGCTGATACCTTTCCCGCCCGGAACCATCCCATGGGTGCGACACTGCGCGCCCGGACAGGTGGTTTGCCGCACTGGACCTCTGTCGCGCCGTGACCTACCAAGGCGGTACTTCAAGACCGAGGCAGGATATGGCTGAAAAACGCAAGTTGTTCGAAGAAGTGGCCGAGACCGGCACCACGAGGCCGCAGACCCAGGCAGGTGTGATCGACCGGGGCAGGGGCGCTGGCCGCAGCGCGATGCGGGTCTGGCTGATGATCCTCTTCGCGCTGGTCTTCATCATGATCGCGGTGGGCGGCATGACCCGGCTCACGGATTCCGGCCTGTCGATCACCGAATGGCGCCCCGTGACCGGCGCGCTGCCCCCCATGAGCGAGGCGCATTGGCAGTCGGAGTTCGAGAAATACCAGGCCATCGACGAATTCCAGGTGCAGAACGCCTGGATGGAACTGGCTGATTTCAAACGGATCTACTGGTGGGAATGGGGCCACCGTCAGCTGGGCCGGGTGATCGGGCTGGTCTGGGCGCTTGGCTTTGGCTGGTTCGCCCTGCGCCGGCAGGTTCCGGCCGGCTGGCATGGCCGGCTGTTGCTGCTGGGCGCGCTTGGCGGCGCGCAGGGGGCGATCGGCTGGTGGATGGTATCCTCTGGCGTGACCAGCGGTGAAGGGGTCACGGATGTGGCCAGTTACCGGCTCGCGACACATCTTGGCCTTGCCTTTGTCATCATGGGGTTCATCACCTGGTACATCCTGATGCTGGGCCGGTCGGAGCGTGACCTGATGCAGGCACGCCGGACCAGGGAGGCAAAACAATTCGGCATGGCCACGGGGCTGCTGCATCTTGTGTTCGTGCAGATCCTGCTGGGCGCCCTGGTCGCCGGGATCGACGCGGGCCGCTATTTCATCGACTGGCCGCTGATGCAGGGGCAGTTCTTTCCGCCCGAGGCCTTTGACCTGACCCCGGTCTGGCGGAATTTCTTTGAGAATGCGGGGCTGGTGCAGTTCATCCACCGCATGACCGGCTATCTGCTGGCCATCTTCGGAATTGTCGTCTGGCTGCGCGGACGCCGCTCGGCCCATGCCACCACCCGTTTCGCATTCAATGCCGTGATGGCGGCACTGGCCCTGCAGATCGCATTGGGCATCACCACCGTGCTGTACGCGGCGCCCGTCCATATTGCCCTGGCGCATCAGGCGCTTGCAGTGGTCCTGTGGGTGCTGATCCTGCGCGCCCGGTTCCTGAGCGCCTATCCCGTCGCGACATCCCTGAGAGGAAAATGACCATGACAGCCTATGATGACCTGATGGCGTACCAGCGCGAAACCGAAGCCCTGTCGCAGGTGGCCGGCAGGCTGGGCTGGGATCAGGAAACCATGATGCCGCGCGGTGCAGCACCGCAACGGGCCGAGGAAATGGCCGCGATGGAATCGGTGCTGCATGCCCGCCGCGTCGATCCCCGCCTGGGCGACTGGCTGGCAGAGATCGAGGACAGCGCGCTGGATGATGTGGGCCGCGCCAACCTGCGCCACATCCGCCGCAGCTTTGAACGCGCCAGCAAGGTGCCGGCCCAGCTGGCGGCACGGATCGCCCGCGTCACCTCCGAAGCGCAAGGCATCTGGGCCGAGGCGCGGGCGGCGGATGACTTTGCCGCATTTGCCCCCACGCTGACCGAGGTCATCGCGCTGAAACGCGAAGAGGGGCAGGCGCTGGCCCTGGGCGGGGATGTCTATGATGCCATGTTGCAGGATTATGAGCCCGGCACCACGGGGGCGGAAATTGCCGGGATGTTCGGCGCGCTGCGCCCGGAACTGAGCGAGCTGCGTGCGGCAGTCCGCGCCGCCAAGGCCCCGCCGAAGCTGACGGGCACATTTGACGAGGCGGCGCAGATGAAACTGACCCGCCATCTGGCCAAGACCTTTGGCTATGACATGTCCATGGGCCGGGTGGACAAGGCGGTGCATCCGTTTTCCTCCGGCTCCGGTCTGGACGTCCGGATCACCACGCGGACCAATGAGACGGACCCGTTCAACTGCTTTTACTCCACGATTCACGAGGTCGGCCATGCCGCCTATGAACAGGGGATCGACCGGGCCTATCTGCTGACCCCGCTGGGCCGCGGCGTGTCGATGGGGGTGCACGAAAGCCAGAGCCGGATCTACGAGAACCAGATCGGCCGCAGCCGCGCCTTTACCGCCTGGCTGTTTGGCGAGATGAAAAAGGTGTTCGGCGATTTCGGCATTCCCGATGCCGAAACCTTCTACAGGGTCGTGAACCGGGTTTCCGACGGTTTTATCCGCACCGAAGCGGATGAGCTGCAATATAATCTGCATGTGCTGATGCGGTTCGACCTGGAACGCGCGCTGGTGGCGCATGACCTGCAGGTACAGGACCTGGAAGCGGCCTGGAACGATCGATTCGAGGCCGATTTCGGCTTTCCGGTCGACAAGCCGTCGAACGGTGTACTGCAGGATGTGCATTGGTCTGTGGGTCTGCTGGGCTATTTCCCGACCTATTCGCTGGGCAATGTCTATGCCGGATGCCTGAACGAGGCGATGCGGGCCGCAGTTCCCGGTCTGGACGACCAATTGGCGCAAAGGGATACCAGCACCGCAACCGCCTGGCTGCGCGACAATGTACAAAGCCACGGCGGGTTGCTGGAACCGCGCGATGTCATCGCCCGGGCAACGGGCAAGCCGCCATCCGAGTCGCCGCTTCTGGGCTATTTGCGGAGCAAATTTACCGAGATTTACGAGTTGTAGCGGGCAATGAGCATTTTTTTGCCAATGTTCTCCTGTTTTTTGTGCGATTTTTTTGTATCAGCAGGTGCAAAATGCCGATGAATGCGATACATGGCTTTCAGTGACTTTTGATACGTGTCATAAGAATTGTGAACAGAAATACTCTTGGGAGTTTGGTCCAGATGAAAAAGATTTTCGCACTTACCGCAGCTGTTGCAATGTCCATTGCCGCAGGTGCATCTGCACAGAATACAACTCAGGCAGCTGTCCTGGGTGAAACCGGCAATCCGAACTACCCGATCCGGGTTCAGGGCGGCAATGGCCAGATTTACAGCTGCAAAGCTGAAATCGAAACAATCGACGGTGTGCGTGCACGTCGTTGCGTTCAGGATGACGATGGTGGCGCGCTCTACGCAGCCGGTGCCGGTCTTGGCACAGGCGCGGCAGTTGCAGCCGGTGCACTGCTGCTTGTCGTTCTGGCAGCCAGCGACAGCAGCAATGGCACAACAACCACCACAACTGTCACTGATTAATTCATGACCGCGCCCCTCGGGGCAGGGTTTGGAAAATTCACACCTCCCGGCTATATGGTCGGGAGGTGTTTGCGTTTGTGACCCTTTGTTTTGCGCCGGATCGTAAAACGGTCCGGGCGTTGGATCTGCTGGCGCAGGTGCCAGAGATCAGCCAAAGCTGACCTGCCCGTCACGCGATGGACCGACATCCGATTTGGAGAATTACAGAGTCTGACGAAATGCCTGAAACATCAGGCAGCGTCGCGTGATTCTGGTTTTTCGCATGACGCTTTATTGAGTTTTCAGTTTATCTAAAGCGTTTCGGGATTAACTTGAAACATCCAACATCACTTTTCGCGTTCGACCGCAGGGAGAGGCAGCGAACAAGTGATTCAGGTATATCCCGAAGCGCTATAGTATCGCCAATACCCTGCCGCGCCTTCGGCGCTATCGGGGCATTGGCGATGCTTCGTTTCAACGAAAACTGGAAACGCTTTATTCGGCGGGATCTTCCGATGCGCTGTCATCGACATCCGCATCACCCTGATCCGCGATCCAGGCCACGCTGACAACTTCTTCACCCTTGCCGGTGTTGAACACCTTCACGCCACCCGCTGAGCGGGACCGGAACGAAATACCATCCACCGGCACCCGGATCGACTGCCCCTTGGATGTGGCAAGCATGATCTGATCATCCATCTCCACTGGGAAGGAGGCCACGATCTGCCCCGTCTGCATCCGCTTGTCCCAGGCGGTGACACCCATGCCGCCACGCCCGCGCAGCGGATAATCATGGGCCGAGCTGAGCTTGCCCACGCCGCCGGAGGTGATCGTCAGAATCAGGTTTTCCGCTTCGGACATTTCCACGTAACGCTCCATCGGCAGGATCGCATTGGCGTTGCCCTCGTCCTCATCCTCCACCTCGGCGTCATCGGCAATGCCCGCCATCGCGCGGCGCATCTTGAGATAGGCGGCGCGTTCGTCCGAGGTCGCCTCGAAGTGGCGGATCACCGACATGGAGACCACACGGTCGTCGCCCGCCAGCCTGATGCCCCGCACCCCGGTGGAGGCGCGCGAGTTGAACACCCGCACGTCATCGGCGCGGAAACGGATCGCCCGGCCCGAATTGGTGGTCAGCATCACATTGTCGTCGTTCGAGGCGATCCGCGCGTTGATCAGCTTCCAGCCTTCGCTTTCGCCTTCGAACTTCATCGCGATCTTGCCGTTCGATTTGACGTTGGTGAAATCGGAAAGCTTGTTGCGCCGCACGGTGCCGTGATCGGTGCAGAAGATCACCTGCAGGTCGTCCCATTCATCTTCGTCGCGGTCCACCGGCATGATGGCGGCAATCGACACGCCCGTCGGGATCGGCAGGATGTTCACAATCGCCTTGCCCTTGGAGGTGCGGCTGCCCTGCGGCAGGCGCCAGGTCTTGAGCTTGTAGACCATGCCTTCGGTGGTGAAGAACAGCAGTTGCGTATGGGTGTTGGCCACAAAGAGCGTGGTGACCACGTCGTCCTCTTTCAACCCGCCACCCGACAGCCCCTTGCCGCCGCGCCGCTGGCTGCGGAAATCGGCCAATGGGGTCCGTTTGATATAGCCGCCGGAGGTCACGGTCACGACCATGTCCTCGCGGGCGATCAGGTCTTCGTCCTCCATGTCGCCGGACCAGTCCACGATCTCGGTGCGGCGCGGCACAGCGAAAAGCTCTTTCACCTCGCGCAGCTCGTCCGAGATGATGCCCATGATCCGCTCGCGGGAGCCCAGAATCTCCAGGTATTCCTTGATCTTGCCTGCCAGTTCTTCCAACTCGTCGGTGACTTCCTTGACGCCGATCTGGGTCAGGCGCTGCAACCGCAGTTCAAGGATCGCGCGGGCCTGTGCCTCTGACAGGTTATAGGTGCCGTCGTCATTGGCGGTATGGGTCGGATCGTCGATCAGCGCGATATATTCCAGGATGCTGGCGGCGGGCCAGCGTCGTGTCATCAGCTTTTCGCGCGCTTCCGCGGCGTCGGCAGAGGCGCGGATGGTCGCGACAATCTCGTCGATGTTGGTGACCGCGACGGCCAGACCACACAGGATATGGCTGCGCTCGCGCGCCTTGCGAAGCAGATAGGCAGTGCGCCGGGCCACGACTTCTTCGCGGAAGTCGATGAAGCTGGTCAGGAAGCGCCGCAGGGTCAGCGTTTCGGGGCGGCCGCCGTTCAGCGCCAGCATGTTGCAGCCGAAATAGGTTTGCATCGGGGTAAAGCGGTAGAGCTGGTTCATCACGACCTCGGCGGTCGCGTCGCGCTTGAGCTCGATCACGACCCGCACGCCATTGCGGTCGGATTCGTCCTGCACATGGGCAATGCCGTCGATCTTCTTCTCGCGCGCCTGTTCCGCGATGCGTTCAATCATCGTGGCCTTGTTCACCTGATAGGGGATCTCGTCGATGACGATGGCCCAGCGGTCCTTGCGCAGTTCTTCGACCCGGGTTTTCGACCGGATGATGACGCTGCCACGCCCTTCAAGATAGGCTTTGCGCGCGCCGGAGCGGCCCAGCATGATGCCGCCGGTGGGGAAGTCGGGGCCGGGGACATATTCGATCAGCTGCTCAGAGGTCAGATCCGGGTCGTCGATCAGCGCCAGGCAGGCGTCGATGACCTCGCCCAGGTTGTGGGGCGGGATGTTGGTGGCCATGCCGACCGCGATACCGCCGGCCCCATTGACCAGCATGTTCGGGAAACGGGCGGGCAGAACCGAAGGCTCTTTCTGCTTGCCGTCGTAATTGTCCTGGAAATCGACGGTATCCTTGTCGATGTCCGCCAGCAGGAAACCCGCAGGCTTGTCCATCCGCACTTCGGTATAGCGCATGGCGGCGGCGTTATCGCCATCCATCGAGCCAAAGTTGCCCTGACCGTCGAGCAGCGGCAGCGACATGGAGAAATCCTGTGCCATCCGCACCAGAGCGTCATAGATCGCGGAATCGCCATGTGGGTGGTACTGGCCCATGACATCGCCCACGGGCCGCGCGGACTTGCGATAGGACTTGTCGTGGGTATTTCCGGTCTCGTGCATGGCAAAAAGGATACGCCTGTGCACAGGTTTCAACCCGTCCCGCAGATCGGGAATCGCACGGCTGACGATGACCGACATGGCGTAATCCAGATAGGATGTGCGCATCTCATGTTCGATGGTGACCGAAGGGCCATCGAATTCGGGCCGCTGTGGCGGCATTTCATCTTCGTTTTCAGGGGTTTCCGGCGTGTCGTTCACGTTGACTGCTCTGCTTCTGATGGCGATCTATATATTGTAAGTTTTTATAGCAGACCGGGCATATCAGGTGCAATGCACGATGCCCCCGGAACACTGGCAGCCAATCTTATAGAGTGATAACACACTGTTTTTATTGAAAAGTAATTCATTCGTGCCAAGGTGGTTCTATGGAAGCAGCAAGGAGAGGTCACAAATGGCCCAGACACAAGTTCCAACTGAAACCGAAATGATGCTCAGGGGATATGGTTTGACCACGGCAGAGTTCTTTTACCGGATGCCGGATTATACCCATGTGCTGAACAGCTACATCTGGCAGGACTACGACCTGGCACCGGATCATCCGAAACTCTTCAGCTTTGTCGAGTTCTGGCAGGAGCAGATCGAAGGCCCGCTTCATTCCGTGCGGTTCACCCATCGCAAGCTGATCGGCCCGGGTGAGTGGCGCAATCAGGTGGGCGAATTCATCCTTCATTGAGCGTATCGCAATGTGACGTGGCGTCGCTGTATTTTCCGGCTCACATGCGGCTGTTCCCCGGTTAGGCTGAGGCAGGCCATATGGGAGGAACGGCATGAAACGGCTGCTTGTCGACCAGAAGAACATCACGCAAATCCGGCTGGAAGAGGTGGCGCGCCCACCGTTGCAACCGGGCGAGGCCCGGCTGCGGCTGGAAAGCTTTGCCATCACGGCCAACAACGTCACCTATGCTGCGGTGGGGTTTGACATCGGCTACTGGAAGTTCTTTCCCACTGGGATTGACGGTATGGGGCAGGTCCCGGTCTGGGGCGTTGCAAATGTGGTGGAAAGCCGCAGCGATGCCCTGCAGCCGGGGGCACGAATCTATGGGTTCTATCCGCTGGCAGAGGAGCTTGTGATCACCCCGGAAATTGACGGGCAGGGCGTAATCCTGGATGCGGCGCCGCATCGGGCCGAACTGCCTGCGGTCTACAACCGCTATATCCCGGTACGGCAAGGGGCGGTGGAACAGGACCACCTGCGCGCCCTGTTGCAGCCACTTCTGGCGACTTCATACCTTTTGTTCGACTGGCTGATGGACAATGATTGTTTTGGCGCGGAACAGATCATCATCGGCTCGGCCTCCTCCAAGACCGGTCTGGGGCTGTGCAAATACCTGGCAGAGCCGGAGGGTCGCAGGTATCGCGTCATCGGCCTGACCTCGGAAGGTAACCGCAGCTTTGTCGAGGGGCTGGGGGCCTGTGACCAGGTGCTGAGCTATGATGAGATCGAAAAGATCGCGCAGGTGCCTTCGGTCTATGTGGACATGTCGGGCAATGCGGAGGTCAAGCTGAAGCTGCACAGCCATCTGGCAGAGGTTCTGAAACATTCGGCCGCCGTCGGCACCAGCCACTGGGACCAGTTTCGCCCGCAGAAATCCCTGCCGGGGCCGAAACCACAGTTCTTTTTCGCTCCGTCCCAGATTGCGAAGCGGCGCGAGGAATGGGGGCCGGGCGAGATCGAAAAGCGCATCGCGGCGGCCTGGAAGCGCATCGCAGCAGAAGCCGGGAGCTGGATGCAAGTCAGGGTGCACGCGGGCATCGAGGCCGCACCCCAGGTCTATGCCGATCTGGCAGAGGGCCGCGCCAGCCCGCGCGACGGACATGTTGTCGTGATTGAAAACTCATCTTGATACACGAAGTGATCTAGCCCGCTTCCTCATGGCGCGGTCCGCCGCACCGCATCTGTCGTTGATCATCGGTCACGAGGCATTGTTCAGGAGGAACGGCGCGCTGCTGGCGCTGGTGCGCGCCGCCCGGGAGCAGGGGGCCGAGACCTCCGCTCTGGCCTATATGCGCAGGATGTCCGACGATCTGCGGTCGGTTCATGTTCAATGGCTGTTTCGTGAATCCAGGCGGTTCGCAGAAGCCTTCTGGATCGGCCCGAAAGGACGCGGCAGGAAGCCGCCCTGCGGTGCAGGCAGCCCGAAACCGAACGTCTTGCCCGCATCCAGGCATGTGCCAGAGGCGATGCAGCGCGGCTGGCAGCGGCATCTGTCGGGAGCCTCAGCCTAGGCCGAGCAGCTGGCCCCGCCCAGCACGCAGAATTTCGCGCAATGGGGGTGGTTCAGGGCCACCGCACCCTCGGCCTCGGCCAGCGTCGTGCCCAGTTCGAATTCGGGGGAATAGGGCAGCAGGGTGCAGGCCAGCACGGCAGGCGTCTTGGCGCCCTTGCGCTTGACCACCATGCGGGAGGACGAACACATCACCGCGTCTGGCGATTTGTTCAATATGCCCCAGCAGGCGGTGGTGATCTCGGGCACGTCGATCCGTTCGTCCATCTCCGGGAACAGCACGGTCATGCCGGGATTGTCGGCGTCGATGTCAAATCCGTGTTCGGCAAAGAATGCGGCATAGCCCGCGCGGCTTTCCGCCTCGCTGTCGGCAAAGACGGAGCGGCCGGCGATGGCCATGCGCAAGCCGTTGTCGCGCAGCCATTTCATGCCCGCGAGCGTTTTGTCAAAAGACCCTTCGCCGCGTTCCGCATCATGCAGCGCCGGGCGATGATGATCGACAGAGATCCGCAGCGTCAGCTTGCCGGGGTAGGCCGTGTTCAGCCGTTTGAGCCCCTCTTGCACCGCTTTGCGCATCATCGGGCGCATGGCGTTGGTCAGGATCAGCACCTCGTATCCGCGCGCCAGCGATGCCTCTGTCATTTCGATCATCTGGGGATTCATGAAAGGTTCGCCCCCGGTAAAGGCGATTTCGCGCACCGCCCATTTGCGCGCCTCAAGCTGGTCAAGGTAATCGCGCACTTCATCGGCGGTGATATAGACAAGCGCGTCGTTGGTGGGGGAGGAGGCGATGTAGCAATTGGCGCATTCGATGTTGCACAGCGTGCCGGTGTTGAACCACAGCGTCTGCGGATTGCTCAGCGCCACTGTCGCGCGCGGCTCGCCCCTGGCGGTGATCGCCGGATCGATGAACTTGCCGACATTCGCCTGCGATTTGGCGTTGGCCATATCTTTCATGATAGGTCCTTGTCTGATCGTTTCGGATGCTATTCTTTGTGCTAAGCGATCGGGCCAGGCATGAAAAGACCTGTCCGGGGGCATTGCACGACCTTGTGAAGCCCGAAATTACGAGTATGGTAGCGCTAACGGAAGCTCAGAAACCGCAGGGGCCGATATGACCCAGACCAAAGCCAGCATGACCCAGGCCAAAGACCGGCTGCCACATATGGAAAGCCGGGTGATTCCGGTCGATCCATTCGATCTGGTGATTTTCGGGGGCACGGGTGATCTGGCCCGCCGCAAGATCCTGCCAGGACTTTTCCGCCGCTTCGTCGCCGGACAGATGCCACCGGAATCGCGCATCATCGGCGCGGCAAGGACCGAGCTGGACAGCGCAGGCTATCGCGAGATGGTGGCAGAGGCGATTGAGGAATTCAACGCCGGGTTCAGCCACACGCCAGAAGCGCTTCAGGCGTTCCTGTCGCGGATCGAATATACCGCCATCGACGCCCGGGGTGAGGCCGGCTGGGCCGAGCTGCAGGAGATCATGAAGGGCAAGGGCCGGACCGAAGCCTATTATTTCTCCGTCTCGCCGACGCTGTTCGGCGACCTGGCCGAACGGCTGCAGCAATGGGGCATGGCAGACAAGGATGCGCGCATCGTGGTTGAAAAACCCTTTGGCCGCGACCTGGAAAGCGCCCATGCGCTGAACGCGACTTTGGCCACCTATTTCAACGAGGATCAGATCTACCGGATCGACCATTACCTCGGCAAGGAGACGGTGCAGAACCTGATGGCGGTCCGATTCGGCAACATGTTGTTCGAACCCCTGTGGAATGCGCAGTTCATCGACCATATCCAGATCACCGTGGCCGAAACCGTGGGTGTCGGGGGCAGGGGTGAATATTATGACAAGTCCGGCGCGATGCGCGACATGGTGCAGAACCACCTGATGCAGCTTTTGTGCCTGATCGCGATGGAACCGCCCGCCCGCTTTTCGCCGGATGCGGTGCGCGATGAAAAGCTGAAAGTCATCCGCGCCCTTGACCCGGTCTTGCCGCACCATATCGTGCGGGGGCAATATCTGGCCGAGACCGGCAATGAGGAAAAGATGCCCGGCTACCGGGAGGCGGTGGAATCGCCGCGGTCGCGCACCGAAAGTTTCGTGGCGCTCAAGACCCATATCAGCAACTGGCGTTGGGCCGGCACACCCTTCTACCTGCGCACCGGCAAGCGGTTGTCTGCGCGGTCCTCCGAGATCACCGTGGTGTTCAAGGAAACCCCGCATTCGATCTTTGGCGAGGACGCGGGCCGCCACCGCAACGTGCTGTCGATCCGCCTGCAGCCGAACGAGGGGATCACCCTTGGCGTGACGATCAAGGAACCGGGGCCGGGCGGCATGCGGCTGATCGACGTGCCCCTCGACATGAGCTTTGCCGAAGCCCTGGGCGAGGATGCGGATCAGGTCGACGCCTATGAACGGCTGATCATGGATGTGATGCGCGGCAACCAGACGCTGTTCATGCGCGGCGATGAGGTCGAGGCCGCCTGGGCCTGGACCGATCCGATCATCCAGGGGTGGGAAGCGCGCAATGACGTGCCCAAACCCTATGACAGCGGGTCCGCCGGGCCGGATTACGCAAATGAACTGATGCGGCGTGACGGCCGCGAATGGCGCGAGGTGACCCCATGAACCTGATCGAATATCCCGACCGGGAAATCCTGGCGATGAAGGTCGCGAACCGGCTGGCCGGAGAATTGAAGAAATGCCTTCTGGTGCATGAATTCGCCTCCTTTGCCGTGCCCGGCGGCACCACGCCCGGCCCGGTCTTTGACATGCTCAGCGGCACCGATCTGGACTGGGGCCGGGTGCATGTGATGCTGACCGACGAACGCTGGGTGCCGGAAGAGGATGCGCGTTCCAACGGGGCATTGGTCCGGTCGCGGCTGCTGACCGGCCATGCCGCGGCGGCACAGTTCCTGCCTTTCTACCAGCCGGGTCTGGAGGCAGAGGAGGGCGCCGCCGCCGTCGCGCCCGGTCTGGAGACGCAATTGCCGCTGTCGCTGCTGGTGCTGGGCATGGGCGATGACATGCACACCGCCTCGCTGTTTCCGGGGGCCCCCGGGGTCGCGGCGGCGATGGCCGCAGGCGCGCCCAACCTTTGCGTCGTCCGCCCCGAGGATCAGGAGATCGCGCGCGTGACCTTGCCCGCCCATGTGCTGCGCGGCGCGATGTCCACCCATCTGATCATCTTTGGCGATGCGAAACGCGCGGCACTGGAACGCGCTGAAACGCTGCCCCCCGAAGAGGCGCCCGTCGCCACCGTTCTGAACAACGCAGAGGTACATTGGGCCGCATGATGACGATCTGGGACAAACTGAAAAGCCGGGCGGATTCCGTCACCGACAGACCGCTGCTGGCCCTGTTCGAGGATGCGGGCAGGGCGGGTGATTTCTCCGTCACGCTGGAGAATCTGCATTTCGACTACGCCAAGACAAACATTGACGCGGACAGCCGCGCCGATCTGATCGCCCTTGCGGAACAGGCAGATGTGGCGGGTAAACGCGACGCGATGTTCGCGGGCGAAAAGATCAACGAGACCGAAGGCCGCGCGGTCCTGCACACCGCACTGCGCAATCTCGACGGCGGGCCGGTCATGATGGATGGCACCGATGTGATGCCGCAGGTTCATGCCACGCTTGAGCGGATGCGCCGCTATGCCGACGCAGTGCGCGCAAGTGCCATCACCGATGTGGTCAACATCGGCATCGGCGGTTCCGATCTGGGTCCGGCGATGGCCGTGGCCGCACTGGCGCCCTATCACGACGGGCCGCGGTGCCATTTCGTCTCCAACGTCGATGGCGCGCATATCGCCGACACGCTGCGCGGGCTGGATGCCAAGACCACGCTGGTGATCGTCGCTTCCAAGACCTTCACCACGATCGAGACCATGACCAACGCCCGCACCGCCAAGGCCTGGATGACGGATCACGGCGGTGATCCTGCAACGCAGTTCGCAGCGCTCAGCACGGCGGAGGACAAGACAGCAGCCTTTGGCATCAGCCCCGACCAGGTCTTCGGCTTCGAGGACTGGGTCGGCGGACGTTACTCCATGTGGGGGCCGATTGGTCTCGCGCTGATGATCGCCATCGGGCCAAAGGGTTTCGATGCCTTTCTGCGCGGCGGCCAGGCGATGGACCAGCATTTCCGTGTGGCAGCGCCGCTCGAAAACCTGCCGATGATGCTGGCGCTTGTGGGCATCTGGCACAACCAGCTCTGCGGCTATGCGACCCGCGCGGTCTTGCCCTATGATCAACGGCTGCGGATGTTGCCGGATTATCTCCAGCAGCTGGAGATGGAAAGCAACGGCAAGTCGGTGCAGATGGACGGCACCGATTGCGCGCATCATACCGGCCCGGTGGTCTGGGGGGCGGCAGGCACCAATGGCCAGCATGCCTTTTATCAGCTGATCCACCAGGGCACCCGGGTGGCGCCCTGCGAATTCCTGGTTGCCGCCAACGGGCATGAGCCTGACCTCGCCCATCATCACCAGCTGCTGCTGGCCAATTGCCTCGCCCAGTCAGAGGCGCTGATGCGGGGCCGCTCGCTGTCCGAGGCGCGGCGCATGATGCAGGCAAAGGGGCTGACCGGGGATGAGCTTGAACGCCAGGCCCGCCACCGGGTCTTTCCGGGCAACCGCCCCTCGACCACGCTGGTCTATCCGCTGCTCGATCCCTTCACCCTGGGCCAGATCATCGCCCTTTACGAACACCGCGTCTTTGTCGAAGGGGTGATCCTGAACATCAATTCCTACGATCAATGGGGCGTGGAACTGGGCAAGGAACTGGCCACCTCCCTGCAACCCATCGTGGAAGGTCGCGAAAACCCCGAAGGCAAGGACGGCTCCACCGCCGCCCTGGTGGGCTACATCCTGAAACACCGGGCCTGACCCCGCTTTCTTTTTGGCTGTAAATATTCCCGGGGTTTGGGGCAGAGCCCCAACAAAATATGGATCGAATGCGGCGCAGCCGCACCGATGGGTCACATCAGGTCCGGCGCCCGGCCCATCCGGTTTGCCAGCCGCCCCACGGTCAGCCCCTGCACGATGATGGAGAATACCACCACCACATAGGTGCAGGTCAGGATCAGCGACTTCCACTCGCCGTCCGGCAGCGACAGCGCCAGCGCAACGGAGATGCCGCCCTTCAACCCGCCCCAGGTCATGATCGGCGTCACCCCGGCGCTGAAACTGCGGAACGGGCGCAGCATCGCGATGGGAACCGCGACAGCCGCCAGCCGCGCCAGCAGCGCGATGAAAATCGTGATCACGCCGGTCACCAGAACATCCGCGTTCAGGGCGATGGCAAAGACTTCAAAGCCGATCATCAGGAACAGCACCGCATTCAGGATCTCGTCGATCAGCTTCCAGAAGGCCTCCACGTATTTGCGGGTCTCTTCCGACATGCCGCGCGCGGTCCCCACATCGCCGATCAGCAGACCGGCGCAGACCGCCATGATCGGCGCGGAGACATGCAGCCAGACCGCCAGCTCATAACCGCCAAAAGCCAGCCCAAGTGTCAGCAGCACCTCCAGCGAATAATCGTCGATCCGGCGCATCACCCGGAAGGTCAGCCAGCCCAGCACCAGCCCCAGCACCGCGCCGCCAAAGGCCTCCTGCACGAAAAGCAGTGCCGCATCGCCAAAGGGGCTGCCGCCCGACCCGTGATGCGCACCCGGAAAGGCGAGGCCCACCAGCACCAGGAACACCACATAGCCAACCCCGTCGTTGAACAGACTTTCACCCGCAATCTTGGTCTCCAGCGCCTTGGGCAGATCGGCCTCGCGCAGCACGCCCAGCACCGCCACCGGATCGGTGGGGGAAATCAGCGCGCCAAAGACCAGCGCCAGCAGCAGCGGCATGCCGGTCAGCCAGGAGAACCCGACGCCCACCACCAGCGTCGACAGGGCGATGCCCAGCGTCGCCATCAGGAACACGCTCAGCCATTCGCTGCGCAGGTCGCTCAGCTTGACATGCAGCGCACCGGCAAAGAGCAGCAGGCCCAGCATCCCCTCCAGCAGCGCCTCGGAAAAGTCGATGCCGGTGACCAGCTGCCGCACCGTGTCGGCGATGCCAAGGGCGGGCAGGGCAAGGTCCATCCCCAACAGCCCGAAGGAGGCCAGCAGCGACACCACAAGGATGCCGATGGCCGAAGGCAGCTTCAGAAACAGGTAGTTGATCGCACCAAACGCCCCGGCCATGACAATCAGCAGGGACGTGATCTGCAGAAAGTTCATGTCTTGAGGTCGTAGGTGACCCACATGGTCCTTGTGGCCAGACGGTCATAGACATTGCGCCCGCGGTAATTGTCATCCGCCGTGATCCAGCGCACCGTGGCCCAGCCGCGCGCCCGCGCCTGTTCCGCCACCGCCTCGATCAGGGCCTGCGCCGCACCCGATCCGCGCGCGGCCGGGTCGACAAAGAGATCGTCGAGAAAACAATTGGTCACCGCCCGCAGGGGGCTGGCGAAGGGGCGGAAATGGGTCAGCCCGATCAGGCGGCCCTCTGCGGTTTCGGCGACAAGACCGTTGCATTCATGGGCCTCGTCCATCAGCCAGCCGAACACGGTATCGCGCATTTCCGGGGTCTGCTCGACCTTGTAGAATTCGGCGTAACCCTGGTAAAGCCGGTCCCAGTTCTCGCGGTCTTCGGATGTGGTGGGGCGAATGATCAGTGTCATTGGGAAATCCTCCGGTTCAGGGCGTGCCCGCGGGCAGGCAGACAGGCCGTATAGCTGACCTTTAGGCACCTTACGGTACGCTTGCAAGTGCGGGGCCGCTGATCCACTCTGGCGAAAAGAACGGATGAGGAGGATCCCGATGCTAGGCCAGATGATGTCACAACCCCTGTTGATTTCCAGCCTGATTGAACATGCTGAGAGGTACCATGCCGGGGGGCAGATCTATTCGGTCAACACCGGTGGCGGGGTCGAGGAAACCACATGGGGGCAGGTCGCGGCGAATGCCCGGCGTCTCGCCTCGGCGCTGACTGGCCTGGGGCTCGACCCGCAGGCGCGCTGCGGCACCATCGCCTGGAACAACCGGCGGCACCTTGAGATCTACTTTGGCGTATCGGGCGGCGGTTTTGTCTGCCACACGATCAACCCGCGCCTGTTCCCGGAACAGCTGGTCTATATCCTCAACCATGCCGAGGACAAGGTGCTGTTCATCGACGCCACCTTTGTCCCGCTGGTCGCCGCGATCCGCGACAAGCTGGAGCATCTGGAACATATCGTCCTGATGGAGGGCGCGGTGGGCGATGCCGCCGGCAAACTGCCCGGCATCATCGCCTATGACGATCTGCTGGCCCAGGGCGATGCGGCTTATGACTGGCCGGAAATGGATGAATATACCGCCTCAAGCCTTTGTTATACCTCGGGAACCACAGGAAACCCCAAGGGTGTTCTTTACAGCCACCGCTCCACGGTGCTGCATTCCTTTGGCATCAACCTGGCCGATAGTGTCGCGATTTCCGCCGCCGAGGTTGTGCTGCCGGTGGTGCCGATGTTCCACGTCAACGCCTGGGGCGCGCCCTATGCCTGCGCAATGGTCGGCGCGCGCATGGTGATGCCGGGGCCGGGGCTGGACGGCCCGTCGCTGGTCCGGCTGATCGACACCTACCGCGTCTCGCTGGCGCTGGGGGTGCCGACGATCTGGCTGGGCCTGCTGGGCGAGGCCAAGAAAAGCGGCAGCACGCTGGCCAGCCTCAAGCGCACCGTGGTGGGCGGCTCGGCCTGTCCGCCGTCGATGATCAAGAGCTTCCGCGAGGAATTCGGCGTCGATACGATCCACGCCTGGGGGATGACCGAAATGTCGCCCGTCGGCTCCGTCAACCGCCCGCTGGCCAAACACGCCGACCTGCCGGAGGCGGAACAGCACCGCCTGCGCGAAAATCAGGGGCGCCCGGTGTTCGGGGTGGAGCTGGAAATCCTGGACGACGATGGCAAGCCGCTGCCGCATGACGGCAAGGCGCAGGGCGATCTGGTGACCCGCGGGCACTGGATTCTGGATGCCTATTTCAGGAAAACCTCGGAAGAGACCCTGACCAACGGCTGGTTCGACACCGGCGATGTCGCCACCATGGACCCGGACGGCTATATCACGATCAAGGACCGCTCAAAGGACATCATCAAATCGGGCGGCGAATGGATCAGCTCTGTCGAGCTGGAGAATATCGCCATCTCGCATCCGCAGCTGGCCGATGCCGCGGTGATCGGCGCGCGGCACGAGAAATGGGACGAACGCCCGGTGCTGGTCGCGGTCAGGGCCGAAGGGCAGGACCCGTCCGAAGAAGAGGTCTTGAGCGTGTTCGAAGGCAAGATTGCCAAGTGGCAGGTGCCGGACAAGGTGGTGTTCACCGATGTGCTGCCGCGCAATGCGACGGGCAAGGTGTTGAAACGCAACCTGCGCGAAGAATTTGGCGAGGTGCTGATCGGATAGGGGTCAGACCCCTTTCCAGCGTTCCAGCCTCGGGATCCCGCGGGTAAAGAGCCATGCCATGATCTTCGGCATGCCCGACCGCATCAGCGCCTCGACGCAGTGCTGCTGGAATTCGGTCACCGTGACATCCGGGTGCCGGAATGCGCCTTCGGCATAGCAGATCGAACAATAGGTGGTGCTGAGGCTGCCGTCAGCCTCGGTGCCGCCGCCCTGAGGGTCCTTGCCGAGCGGCATGCCGCAACTTTGACAGGAGGATGTGGCCATCTGGATTCTCCGAAAGGGTCAGGCGCAGCGGGTCAGGGACGCGGGATCGGCACGGACCGGCTGTCTGAGGATGGTTTTCAGCCGGGCAGGTGCCGTCCGGCGCGGATCACTGAGGTAGATCTCGTGGTGCGGCCCGTTAAAGGTCAGCCCGCGTTCAGGCATCACCCGGTGATGAAGATCCGCAAGCACCGGCGCTTCGTCATCATAGCTGCCCAGATGCAGGGTTTGCAGCGACAGGCCTTCGTCATGGCGTTCAAGCCGCAGCGTTTCGGGCAGGCTGCCGAGTTTGCGCCTGGTCTTGTCGCGGGCGGCCTCGTAGATCGCGGATGTCACGAAATCAGGCACCATGATCATCATCGTCCACTGCCATTCATCCTTTCTGCGCGCGGCAAAGGCAGTTGGATCATCCGCCCACCACAGCCCTTCCAGTGGCGGCACCACATAATCCTGTGACAGTGCCGCTCTGGCGGCAAATTTCATCGCATAGCTGACACCATAAAGGCCTTGAACCGCCTGCAGGTATTCGGCCGAAGTGTTCGGATTACCTGCGCCATCCACTTTGACAAAATGCATCTGCGGCACGTCAATCTCTGCAAATGGCCCGACCGCGGGGCCATAAAGCTGTTTCATCGTCTTTTTGAAGTCGATCTTCTTCATCGTGAAGCCCGTTCCGCCCGGTTTACGGGTCATCGCCTTTGATTGCCGATTGCCCTGCAGGTCGAAGCAAACTATAAACTGTGGACCATTGTCAACGGTTTTGAGGGCATGATGCGCATCGGTGAACTGGCAAGGCGGGCGGAGGTCAGCCGCGATACGATCCGTTTCTACGAACGCCACGGGCTGATCCGGTCTGACACCGATCCCGAGGCCTCCAACAGCTATCGCATTTACCCTGAGGATGCGATTCTGACCCTGGAAGTGATCCGCGACGCCCAGGCAGCGGGTTTGAGTATCGCCGACATCACCTTGTTCGTCAGCCAATTCATGGCGCAGGGCGGCGGTGCGGAGGAGATGGAGCGCTTTCTGGACGACAAGATCGCCGAGGTCGCGACCCGTCTGGCGGCGAGCCAGCGTTTCCTGACGCTGCTGCAACAGACCAGACAAGCGCTTGCGCGCGCGCCGCAGGATGGATTGAATGAAGTGGAAGGTGGAGCGGGTAACGAGAATCGAACTCGTAACTAAAGCTTGGGAAGCTGCCGTGATACCTTTTCACCATACCCGCGCGCCTGCGATTGGATATGCGCGGGGCGCAGCGCCGTCAAGGGGGCGGCGCGTACAAAGCGGAGGACAGGATGAGTTACAAACCTGACGGATACAACAGCGCGTCGCCCTATCTGATGGTCCGCGATGCCAATGCGACCCTGGGCTTTCTGGAAGCCGCCTTCGGCGCCACCCGGCTGCGGGTGATCCCGGGCGAGGGCGGCAAGGGGATCATGCATGCAGAGGCGCTTGTGGATGATACGGTGATCATGATGGGCGAAATGCCGGAAAGCACCGAAGCCCATGTGCATGTCTATGTGGCAGAGGCGGAAGCGGCCTTTGCCCGTGCGCTGGCGGCCGGCGGGACGGAGGTGCAACCGCTGACGGACAAGGGCGACGGCGACCTGCGCGGCGGGGTGCGGGATGCCAATGGCGTCACCTGGTGGATCTCCCGGCAGCTGGATTGAAGTTTCCGGTTTTCGTTGAAACGAAGCATCGCCAATGTCCCGGGAGCGCCAAAGGCGCGGCAGGGTGTTGGCGATACGACATGAACTGGAAACGCTATAGGCGGGATCAGCCCTTGGTCCGGGCGGTGAAGAGGTTGATCTGCGCGGGAATGCGGATGCCCTTTGGCGTCTCGAAGGGTTCCAGACCTGCAATCAATGCGTCAACCAGCCGTGCGCGGTCGGCGTCATCCGCCTCGAAATGGGTCAGGGCCCGCTGGGCCGGGCCGATGTCGCAAAGCAATTGCGCCACCTGCGCCGCGTCGCCCGGCGGTGTCAGATCCAAGGGCAGCACGCGGGCCTTGATCTCCACCAGTCCCGCCGCGTCCAGCAATGCGACAACCTTTTGCCTGTCGCGCAGGGCGAAGGGTCCGGGCGCATCCGGATCAGTCTTGGGGACCGCGCCGATCACCGTCTTTGCGATGGCGGCGGGCATGGTGAAATAGGGGTTCTCCGCGATGTCACCCCAGGTGGCAAAGCTCAGCTGCGCACCAGGGCGCAACCCGCTGGCAATATTGGCAAAGGCCGCCTGGGTGTTTTCAAAGAACATCACGCCAAAGCGGGAAATCATCGCGTCGAACTGATCCGGCTCGAAGTCGAACGTCTGCGCATCGCCCTGGATGAACGTCAGGCCGGGGGCATCCGCCGTTGACAGGCGGGCATGGGCCAGCAGCGCATGAGAGATGTCCAGCCCGCAGGCGCTGCCATCGTGTCCGGCCAGCCGTGCCGCCGCCGCTGTGCTGGTGCCGGCACCGCAACCGATGTCGAGCACCCTGTCGCCCCGCCGGATATGCGCCGCGCCAAGCACATGGTCGAGCACCGGCGCAAGGGCGCGGTCCATGTTTTCCATCTGGGCCACCCAGATCGGGCCTGCCTGAGCGTTCCAGAAATCCTGCTGCTCTGCGTTGCTCATCCCCGGCGCCGCCTGCGTCTGCCGCCGGAATCGCCGCCGTGATCGCCCCCGGTGTTGAAGGTGGCTGTCGGCAGGGTGACGATGGAGTGGAGGATCGGAAAGGGTTCAACCGCGTTGGGGATGGCGGAAGCATTGACGAAATGCTCCTGAAAGCGCGGTTCAATCGCGGTTTCGACCTTGTGGATGTCGCGCACGGTCTGTTCGATCTCGGCCCGCGCGTCGGTGTTCAGCAGGGCAATCCGCGCGCCGGTCCCGGCGGCGTTTCCGGCCGATGTCACCTTGTCCAGCGGCGCATCGGGGATCATGCCCAGCACCATCGCATGTTTGGTGCTGATATGCGCGCCGAAGGCACCGGCCAGCACGATGCGGTCCACCTTGTCGACGCCGAATTTGTCCATCAGCAGCCGCGCCCCGGAATACAGCGCCGCCTTGGCCATCTGGATCTCGCGGATGTCGCGGTTGGTGACGGTGATCAGCGGGCCGCCATTGCCGGTGCCGTCATAGACCAGGTAGGAATTGGTGCGCCCGTCGGCAAAGACCGCAGGTGATCCGGTCTGCTCTGCCGTGCCGATCAGGCCGGGGGCGTCGACGATGCCATGGATGCGCATCTCTGCCACCATCTCGATGATGCCGGAGCCGCAGATGCCGGTGACGCCGGTGGTGGCGATTTCGGCCTCGAAACCGGGGTCATCGGACCACAGGTCGCTGCCGATCACCTTGAAGCGCGGCAGCTTGGTCACCGGGTCGATCTCCACCCGTTCGATGGCACCGGGGGCGGCGCGCTGACCGGAGCTGATCTGCGCGCCCTCAAAGGCCGGGCCGGTGGGCGAGGAACAGGCCAGCACCTTGGTCTTGTTGCCCAGCAGGATTTCCGCATTGGTGCCCACGTCGACCACCAGCACCAGATCCTCGGATTTGTCCGGTGCCTCGCTCAGCGCGACGGCGGCGGCATCCGCGCCCACATGGCCCGCGATACAGGGCAGCAGATAGACCCGCGCCGAGGGGTGAATGTTGAGGTCGAGATCATCGGCGCGC
Organism: Sulfitobacter sp. PR48; assembly: GCF_028807335.1. Lineage (NCBI taxonomy): Bacteria > Pseudomonadati > Pseudomonadota > Alphaproteobacteria > Rhodobacterales > Roseobacteraceae > Sulfitobacter > Sulfitobacter sp. PR48. Next base: position 97,647 of record NZ_JARAMM010000009.1, read on the forward strand.
AGGCGCATGGCGTTGGAGGTGGCCAGCGCAAAGGGCGCCTGACCCAGCTCGAAAGGGTCGATGCCCAGAAACAGGTGGTGCATCACCGGGTTGCAGACAAAGACCGCGTCGACAATCAGGTTCTTGTCCACATTGCCTTCGGTTGCGATCTGGGTGAACAGCGCATTCATGCCTTCGCGCACCGCGCGGGTCATTTCCTCGGCACCCCTGGGATTCATCATCGAATAGCTGACCCGGCTCATCAGGTCTTCGCCAAAGCGGATCTGCGGGTTCATCACCCCTGACGAGGCCAGCACTGCGCCGGTTTGCAGATCACACAGATGCGCGGCGATGGTGGTTGACCCCAGATCGACCGCCAGCCCATAGACCGTGCCATCGTAATATCCCGGCCAGATATGCATGATGCGGGGCGGGTTTTCCGTATCGCCCAGATGCACGGCGACAGTCACCTTCCACTCGCCCTTGCGCAGGATCGGTTGCATCATTTGCAGGATGTGCAGGTCTGCATTGACCTTTTCGAGGTTCCATTGTTCGCGCAGCGCATCGCGCAGCCGCTCCAGATCGCCCGAGGGGTCGTGCATGTCCGGTTCAGCCACTTCGATATAGAACAGCTTGGTCGAGGGGTTGAGAACGATCTCGCGCGCTTCGGCGCGTTTGCGCACGACCTGTTTGTGCACCTGGCTTTCGGGGGGCACGTCGATCACCACGTCACCCTGCACGGTTGCCTGACAGCCCAGCCTGCGCCCTTCCTTCAGCCCGCGCTTGTCCTTATAGCGCTGCTCCACCGAGTTCCATTCACTCAGCGCGTTGCCGCTGACGGTAACGCCGTGTTTGGAAAATTCGCCGTAGCTGGGCGTGATCTGGCATTTCGAGCAGATGCCGCGCCCGCCGCAGACCGAATCCAGGTCAACCCCCAGCTGCCGTGCCGCCGTCAGGATCGGCGTGCCGACAGGGAAGTTTCCCCGCTTGCCAGAGGGGGTGAAGATCACCAGGGGATCGCTGCTCATCTCGTGCCGTCCTTAACTGCTTTTGGCCACCATAGCGCCCCCTGCGGCAGGTGGAAGCCAAAGGGCGGCAATAAATGAACGCTGGGCGTCATTTGCGCCATCCCTTTGCCGTCACGGCGACGATTTTCGCGCGTGTCAGCCCTCGGGGAACCCCCGCGATCAGTCGCGGCGAAAGGTGAAGAGGTCGCCGGGCTGGCAGTCAAGGTAGTCGCAGATCTTTGCCAGCGTCTCGAAACGCACCCCTTTGACCTTGCCCTGCCGCAGCAGTGAAAGATTGGCCTGGGTGATGCCGATGTGTTCGGCCAATGCGCGCCCGCTCACGCCACGTTGCGCCAGGATCACGGCAAGATGTACCTCGATCTGCATCAGACGAACTGCTTGTTTTCGGCATCCAATGCCGCCGCTTCGACGATGATCCAGGCCAGGATCCAGACTCCGGCGGCCAGGAGCATCGTTTGCAGATCACCCATGCCGAAACGCAGGCTCAGTGCGCCCTGTTCTTGACCAATTGAGAGGATCACACCGGTCAGCGGGACCACAGCCACCCGCAACAGTGCAGAGACGAACAAGGCCACCGCAAAGCGTTTGAGCGCGCCAAACACAACGGGGGCGAAACAGGCGCCGCGACCAAAGGAGATCAGCGCGGGCCGCAGCGCCCACAGACCCCAGGACAGCAACAGGGCAGGCAGGCTTGCAACAAGGGCAATCAAAAGCTGCGTGCCGGAGGAAAGGGCAGATGGCGGTGGTGCGACATGGGCAGATGCAGCGAGCATGTCGAAAGGAAGCAGCAGCACCGTGATGAACACCAAAAGCGGAAGCGCAACTGCCAGAACAAGCGTTGCTGCGGCGAGACTCTTGCTCCACCACATGATGCGTTTTTGACGGTTGACCTGATCCATTTCAACTCTCCCTGGTATTGGACTTGACCTTTATAAAGCAGAGGAATTATCGTTTAGCAATAACTAATTTCTGTTTAGGAGTAAACAATGCGCCGCCACCTTGCCATTCTGCTGATCGTCCTTGTCTGCGGCACAGGCCCCGCCGCAGCGGATCAACGCGCGCCAGCGTTGGGCCTTGACCGCCTTTTCGCCTGGATGGATCGCGCCCGGACCGATCCCGAAGAAAAGAAGAGGCTGGGTATCTACCTGCGTCAGGTCATCGGACAGGCCATGGCAGAGGACCGGCAGTCTGGCAGGCCGACCATATGTGCCGCACCGGGGCAGGGGCAGTTCGACGCGGTGGACTTCTGGCGATACGCCAGCGCCCGCGTGCCCGGACCTGCCGCTCAGAGCAGGATGGATGCGGCGGTGATGATCCTTCAGTTCGTCCGGCATCAGAATCCTTGCCGATGACACGCGATGCAGAACCATCCGCAAATGGACGCAATAGGTCTTTCCAATCCAGACCATCCGTGAAATATGAAACCGCCAAATGAACCCATCCAAGCCGAGGTGTAAAATGGAGATTCGTGAGGCCCTGACCTTTGACGATGTATTGCTTGTTCCCGCAGCGTCGTCTGTATTGCCATCCACCGCAGATACCCGCACGCATGTGACCAGATCCATTGCGCTGAACATTCCGCTGCTCAGTTCCGCCATGGATACCGTGACCGAGGGGCGCATGGCGATTGCCATGGCGCAGGCCGGCGGCATGGGGGTGGTTCACCGCAACCTGACCATTGACGAACAGGCCCGCGAGATCCGCCGGGTCAAACGGTTTGAATCCGGCATCGTCTATAACCCGATCACCCTGACCCCGGAACAGACCCTGGCCGATGCCAAGGCGCTGCAGGAACGCTATAACGTCACCGGATTTCCGGTGGTCGATGACACCGGGCGTGTCGTGGGGATCGTGACCAACCGTGACATGCGCTTTGCCAGCGATGACAAGACCCCGGTGCGGGTGATGATGTCTTCGGAGAACCTTGCCATCCTGCACGAGCCGGCGGACCGCGAAGAGGCGATCAGCCTGATGAAGGCGCGCCGCATCGAAAAGCTGCTGGTGACAGATGCCAAGGGCAAGCTGACCGGTCTGCTGACGCTCAAGGATACCGAACAGGCCGTGCTGAACCCGACCGCCTGCAAGGACGCGCTGGGGCGGTTGCGGGTCGCGGCGGCCACCACCGTGGGCGACGCGGGCTTTGAACGGTCGCAGGCGCTGGTGGATGCCGGTGCCGACATGATCGTGATCGACACCGCCCATGGCCATTCCGAAGGGGTGGCGCTTGCGGTCAAACGGGTCAAGGCGCTGTCCAACGAGGTGCAGGTGGTCGCGGGCAATGTCGCTACGGCCGGGGCGACCCGCGCCCTGATCGACGCCGGCGCCGATGCGATCAAGGTCGGCATTGGCCCCGGCTCCATCTGCACCACGCGCATGGTGGCAGGTGTTGGCGTGCCGCAGCTGACCGCCATCATGGATTGCGCTGCGGCAGCGGGTGAGATCCCCGTCATCGCCGATGGCGGCATCAAGTTTTCGGGCGATTTCGCCAAGGCCATTGCCGCTGGCGCATCCTGTGCCATGGTTGGCTCCATGATCGCAGGCACCGATGAGAGCCCCGGAGAAGTCATTCTTTATCAAGGGCGTAGCTTCAAGTCTTATCGTGGAATGGGTTCGCTTGGCGCGATGGCCAGCGGATCGGCCGACCGCTATTTCCAGAAGGATGCCGCGAGCGACAAGCTGGTGCCCGAAGGCATCGAGGGCCAGGTGGCCTACAAGGGCAGCGCGGCGGCCGTTGTGCACCAGATGGTCGGCGGTCTGCGGGCCGCGATGGGCTATACCGGCTGTGCCACCGTCGAAGAGATGCGCAAGAATTGCAGCTTTGTCAGGATCACCGGGGCGGGGCTGAAGGAAAGCCACGTGCATGACGTTCAGATCACCCGCGAGTCGCCGAACTACCGTGCCGGATAGGGGAATATCATGAATTTCAATCTGTTGCACGACGTTCTTGATGTGAATTCAGCCCGATGACCCCGGGGGCGCGGGTCGCGGCGGCGATTGAAATCCTTGATGACATCCAGGGCGGTCAGGCGGCGGAACAGGCGCTGACCCGCTGGGCCCGGCGCAGTCGTTTTGCCGGTTCCAAGGACCGTGCGGCAATCCGGGACCATGTCTTTGACGTGTTGCGCTGCCGTTCGCTGGCGGCGCATTTCGGGCGCGGTGAGGCCGGACGCCAGCTCATGCTGGGGCTGCTTCATCTGCAAGAGGCTGATATCGCGGCGTTATTCACCGGCGATGGCCATGCCCCCGAACCCGCAACCGCGGCAGAACTGGATTTTCCCGCGCCGCCCGAAGACCGTCCAACCCTGTGGTGCCTGCCGGAATGGCTGGTGACCCCTTTCGAAGCGTCGCTGGGGGAAGATGCCGCCCGCACTGCCGGCGCGCTTCAGGCGCGCGCCCCGATCGTGCTGCGCGTCAATCTTGCCCGCATCCAGCGGCAGTCCGCCGCAGACATGCTGCGCGAACAGGGGGTGGAGACCACGGTGAACCCGCTGGCGGAGGCGGCCCTGACCGTGACCGAAGGGCAGCGCCGTATCCGCAATTCATCCGCCTTTGCCGAAGGGTTGATCGAGCTTCAGGATGCCGCAAGCCAGGCCGTTGTTGCCGCCCTGCCGTCGGGCGGACGGGTGCTGGATTATTGCGCAGGCGGCGGGGGCAAGGCGCTGGCCCTGGCGATGGACCCGGCGCGGCAGGTCACCGCCCATGACATCGCGCCCGCCCGCATGGCCGATCTGCCCGCCCGCGCGGCACGGGCGGGTGTCACCGTGGCACTTGCCGAAACCGCGACGCTGGCAGATGCCGCCCCCTTCGATGTGGTGCTATGCGATGCGCCCTGTTCCGGTTCGGGCGCCTGGCGCCGCGCCGCCGAGGGGAAATGGACCCTGACGCCTGCGCGCCTGGAAGAATTGACCGCGCTCCAGGACGAGATCCTTGACCGCGCCGCAGCGCTTGTCGGGCCCTCGGGCCTTTTGGCCTATGCCACCTGTTCGGTTCTGCGGGCGGAAAACGAGGACCGGCTGGCGGCCTTTCTGTCGCGAAACCCCGGCTGGACCTGCAGCTTTGCGCATCGTTTTGCCGTCGATGCGGCGGGCGACGGTTTCTATACTGCGCAGTTGACGCGGGTATCAGGCTAATCATACTCAACTTTGGGATGCATCTCTGCTGTGGTTAAGGTTCGATTAACCCGGGAGACGCTTAATGGAGGACGATTCGAGGGCCGTCGGAGGATAGATTTTGTCTGTATCGCTGGGGCAGAACGCGCCGGACGTTATTGCCGAACCGCGGCCGCCGGTGCCGCCGGTTGGCGCGGCGCCGCTGCGGGTGCGCAACAGACAAACCTGGCTGCTGGTGATCCTGGGGGCGGTGCTGGTCGCTGTGGGCATGTTCGTGTCGCAGCGGATATTTGCGCTGGCTCTGTTCTGCTCCGGGGCGACAGTGGTGATGGTGGGCGGTGTTCTGGGCCTGCGCGCGGCGGGTCAGGCCGTCCGCCGGTCCGGGCTGGTCGATACCATCGAGACCTTTATCGAACATGATACCACCCCCTGTTTCATTGCCGAAAGGGACGGTCTGATTCACGGCGCGAACCGCGCCGCGCATCGCCTGTTCGAACGCGACAGTTTCACGACGCTGGGCGCGGCCCTGACCGAAACCTTCGCGAATCCGGCGGGCATTCTCTACCGGTTGCAATCGCGCGCCGATGCCAGCGGTGCCGCGCAGGAGGATGTCGCGACACGGGCCGGGCACCTGCGCGTGGCGGTCCATGAGATCGCGCAGGACCGGTTCCTGTGGCGGCTTGAGAACATGGGCGCGCGGACCGCTGCGCGCACCCCGCACGACGGGGTGCAACTGCCGATGCTGATGCTGGGGCGCAGCGGCGCGGTGCTCTTTACCAATGATGCCGCGCGGCGGCTGCTTGGCGGACGGGTCAAGACCCTTGATCGCATATTCACGGAGCTGCCCGTCGTGCCCGGGACGCTGGCAGAAGTGTCCTGCCCTGACGGGCCGCGCCGGATGCTGGTGGCGGAAATGGATGCCGGGGCAGGGCGCCGCGTGATCTTTCTGCTGCCGCCGCCGGAGGCGTCCCTGGAGGCGCCGATGCAGGGGTGGCAGGCCTTTCAGGACATGCCTGTGCCAATGATTAAGGTGGCACCCGACGGTGCCGTGCGCTCTTTCAACCGGATGGCGGCGGGGCTGATCGGCACCAAGCTGGTTGAAGGCGCCAATATTTCGCAACTGATGGAGGGGCTGGGCCGTCCGATCGCGGATTGGCTGAATGACACGCTGTCCAACCGGATGGTCCAGAAGTCGGAATTCCTGCGGTTGACCCGCACCGACAAGGAAACTTTCGTGCAAGTGGTGCTGAATCGGATTATGGAAGACGGCGAGCCGGCGCTTATTGCCGTGCTGCACGACGCAACGGAACTGAAATCACTGGAGGCGCAATTCGTGCAAAGCCAGAAAATGCAGGCAATCGGCCAGTTGGCAGGCGGTGTCGCGCATGATTTCAACAATTTGCTGACGGCAATCTCGGGCCATTGCGACCTGCTGCTGCTGCGCCACGATCAGGGCGATGCCGATTATGGGGACCTGATCCAGATCAACCAGAACGCCAACCGCGCCGCCGGGCTGGTGCGCCAGCTGCTGGCCTTTTCGCGCAAACAGACCCTGCGGCCGGAAACGCTGGACCTGCGCGACACCTTGGCGGATCTGACCCATCTGCTGAACCGGCTGGTCGGCGAAAAGGTGACCCTCACGCTCAGCCATGATCCGGTGTTGCGCCCGATCCGCGCCGACAAGCGTCAGCTCGAACAGGTTCTGATGAACCTCGTGGTCAATGCCCGCGACGCCATGCCGGCGGGCGGTGAGATCAGGATCGTCACGGAATGCCTGACGCTGGAAGAGCCGCTGACACGGGACCGCGTCACCGTGCCGGCCGGTGACTATGTGACCGTCGAGGTGATTGACAGCGGGCTGGGCATTGCTTCGGACAAGCTGCAAAAGGTGTTCGAGCCGTTTTTCACCACCAAGCGCACGGGCGAGGGGACCGGCCTCGGCCTGTCGACCGCCTATGGCATTGTCAAGCAGACCGGCGGGTTCATCTTTGTCGATTCCCAGCCCGGCGTCGGCACCACCTTCGTGCTGTATTTCCCGGTGCATGACCACAGTCCGGAGGTGTCGCCGCGGCCCGATGTCGCGGAGCGGTCAAACGCGTCCGATTCCTCGGACGGGGTCGTCCTGCTGGTGGAGGACGAGGCCCCGGTGCGCGCCTTTGCCAGCCGGGCGCTGCGTCTGCGCGGCTTTACCGTCCTTGAGGCTGAATCGGCAGAGGCGGCGTTAAAGACCCTGGAAGACGAAAACCTTACCGTGGATGTCTTTGTGACCGACGTGGTGATGCCCGGCATGGATGGCCCCAGCTGGGTGCGCGAGGCACTGAAGGAACGGCCGGACGTGCGGGTTGTCTTTGTCTCCGGCTATGCCGAAGACAGTTTCGGAGAGGAGCAAAGCAGGATACCGAATTCCGTTTTCCTGCCGAAACCGTTTTCACTGAACGAACTGACCGAGATGGTGCACAAGCAGATGCATTGAGCCGGGTGCTTCGAATTGGGGGAGGTGTGAGCTACGGTCCCGTCCGGACGAATATGGCCGGCAGCGACCCCTGAACCACCTGTGGCACCGGCGCTACGGGATGGAGTGGTAAAGCGCGAATTCCTCGGCGCATTTGCGGCGAAACCGCTCCTCGACCTCCGGAGAAAGCCTGAGCGCCATCGCGGGGGAGACGTTTTCGCGGGCAAGGGACAATGTCACTTCCAGACGTTCTTCCAGAAAGGCCTTGAGCCTCGGCTGGTCTTCGTAGCGGAAGAAATGGGTGACCCCGGTGCCGTTCGGCTGGCTTTTCATGAACTGGGCCTGGCTGCCCACATCGGCAAAGCCGGGTTTGTTCCCCTTCATATAGGCCAGGACAAAATCGTCGAAACTGATGCCATGGGTCGCATTCGGCTTGCCCTCCATGAAGGGGCGCTGGCGGTAGCGGTACCAGCTGCCCAGCCAGGAGACCGGCTCGCGCATCACCGCCATGACTTCCAGTTCGACCCCGCAGACCCTTTCGAACATGGGCCGGATGAAGCGATTGTAGCGATAGACAGGCGCATGTTTCAGCATCGGCGGGTCGGAGATCACCATGTCCGCCCGCGCCGCAAGCGCACTTTCATAAGCGGTTGTCCCGGTTTTCGGCACCGACAGGAAGGCCAGGCGTTCCTTAAAGAAAACAAGCATTTAAGGTGGCCTCGCGCGTTGGATCATCCCGGGTTGTCGCCGTAAACTACTTCTTAACCCATTCCCGTAAAAGATGGGGAAAGAAATAAAGTGATTGAAATGTTCCACTTTTGGTCCCATAGAGAACATTAGCGGAACAAAAAACCGGCGCAGGACGGCGATTGCCGATCCCGCGCCACTATGACACTAAGGGAACGGGCATATGGCAACGGCAGATTTATTGACAATGGACAACAAGAAGTCGGCGGAAAAGCAGAAGGCGCTGGACAGCGCCCTGGCCCAGATCGAACGGCAGTTCGGCAAGGGTTCGATCATGAAACTGGGCGCGGAAGGTGCGATTCAGGACATCACGGCAAGTTCCACGGGATCGCTGGGGCTGGACATCGCGCTTGGCATCGGCGGCCTGCCGATGGGCCGGATCGTCGAGATCTACGGCCCCGAATCTTCCGGCAAGACAACGCTGACGCTGCACTGCCTTGCAGAGCAGCAGAAGGCGGGCGGCGTCTGTGCCTTTGTGGATGCGGAACACGCGCTTGACCCGCAATATGCCCGCAAGCTGGGCGTGGACATCGACGAGCTGCTGATCTCGCAGCCCGATACCGGCGAACAGGCGCTTGAGATCACCGATACGCTGGTCCGCTCCGGCGCGGTCAATATGGTTGTTGTCGATTCGGTTGCCGCGCTGACGCCGAAATCCGAGCTTGAGGGCGACATGGGCGACAGCAGCGTCGGCGTGCAGGCCCGCCTGATGAGCCAGGCCATGCGCAAGCTGACCGGCTCGATCAGCCGGACCCAGTGCACGGTGATCTTCATCAACCAGATCCGGATGAAGATCGGCGTCATGTTCGGCAGCCCCGAAACGACAACGGGCGGCAATGCGCTGAAATTCTACTCTTCGGTCCGCCTCGACATCCGCCGCATCGGCGCGCTCAAGGACCGTGACGAGGTGGTGGGCAATGCAACCCGCGTCAAGGTCGTGAAGAACAAGGTCGCGCCGCCCTTCAAACAGGTGGAATTCGACATCATGTATGGCGAAGGCATCTCCAAGATGGGTGAGCTGCTGGACCTCGGCGTCAAGGCCGGCGTGGTCGACAAATCCGGCTCCTGGTTCTCTTACGGGGATGAGCGGATCGGGCAGGGCCGTGAAAACGCCAAGGCCTTCCTGAAGGAAAACACCGCCATGGCGATGGAGATCGAAGACAAGATCCGCGCGGCGCATGGTCTGGATTTCAATGGTTCCGACACGGATGATGCGGACATTCTGGAGGCCTGAGGCCCGGACCAGATTGCAATCGCTGCAAGACATCAGGGGCGCGTCGGCGGGCAGCGCCCCTTTTTCCATGCCGGACCTGTGGACAGGCAAGCCTGCCAAGGCTATCTGACAACGACGCGTATTTGCCCCGGAAGGCCTGACCGATGAAGACCCTGAACGAAATCCGCTCCAGTTTCCTGTCCTATTTCGACAAGAACGGACACCAGGTTGTCCCTTCAAGCCCGCTGGTGCCCCGCAACGACCCGACGCTGATGTTCACGGCGGCGGGCATGGTGCAGTTCAAGAACCTGTTCACCGGGGTCGAAACCCGCGACTACACGCGTGCCGCCACCGCGCAGAAATGCGTGCGCGCAGGCGGCAAGCACAACGACCTGGACAATGTCGGCTATACCGCGCGCCACCACACGTTCTTCGAGATGCTGGGCAACTTCAGCTTTGGCGATTATTTCAAATCCGAAGCGATCCCGCTGGCCTGGGACCTGCTGACCAAGGTGTTCGGCATCGACGAAAAGCGCCTGCTGGTGACGGTCTATCATACCGATGACGAAGCGGTGGCGATCTGGAAGAAACATGCGGGCCTGAGCGATGACCGCATCATCCGCATCGCGACGGATGACAATTTCTGGTCGGCCGGTCCCACCGGGCCCTGCGGCCCCTGCACCGAGATCTTCTATGATCACGGCGACCACATCTGGGGTGGCCCTCCGGGCAGCCCGGAGGAGGATGGCGACCGCTTTGTCGAGATCTGGAATCTCGTCTTCATGCAATACGAACAATTCGAGGATGGCACCCGCCGCGACCTGCCGAACCAGTCGATCGACACCGGCATGGGGATCGAACGGGTTGCCGCGCTGTTGCAGGGCACCAATGACAATTACGCCACCGATCTGATGCGCGCGCTGATCGAGGCCTCGGCAGATGCCTCCAGCACCGATCCGGACGGGCCGGGCCGGACGCACCACCGGGTCATCGCGGATCATTTGCGCTCCACCTCCTTCCTGATCGCGGACGGGGTCATGCCCGCCAACGACGGGCGCGGTTATGTGCTGCGCCGGATCATGCGTCGGGCGATGCGCCATGCGCATCTGCTGGGGGTCCAGGACCCGCTGATGCACCGTCTGGTACCGGCACTGGTCAGCCAGATGGGCGCGGCATACCCTGAACTGGGGCAGGCGCAATCGCTGATCACCGAAACCCTGCTGAACGAGGAAACCCGCTTCAAACAGACACTGGACCGGGGCCTGCGCCTGCTGGAGGACGAGGTCAGCGGCCTGCCGGAGGGGGCGAACCTGTCGGGGCAGGCGGCCTTCAAGCTTTATGACACTTTCGGCTTCCCGCTGGACCTGACGCAGGATGCGCTGCGCGAGCAGGGACGCGCGGTGGATATTGAAGGTTTTGACACGGCCATGGCAGAGCAGAAGGCCAAGGCCCGCGCGGCCTGGGCCGGGTCTGGCGAGGCGGCGGATGCAACCGTCTGGTTCGACGTGGCCGAAAAGAACGGCCCGACCGAGTTTCTGGGCTATGAGACCGAAACCGCAGAGGGTCAGATCAAGGCGCTGGTGATGGAAGGCGTGTTGACGGAACTGGCCCGCGAGGGTGACAGCATCCAGGTCGCCTTCAACCAGACGCCTTTCTATGCCGAATCCGGTGGCCAGGTCGGCGACACGGGTGTGATCCGCACCGGCACCGGTGAAATCACCATCACGGATACCCGCAAGGCGGCAGGCGTCTTTGCCCATTTCGGCAAGGTGACAAAGGGCGAGGTCAAGGTGGGGCAGGCGGCCGTGCTGGAAGTGGATCATGCGAGGCGCACCGCCATCCGGGCCAACCATTCGGCGACGCACCTGTTGCACGAGGCGCTGCGCGGTGCCCTGGGCGATCACGTGGCACAGCGCGGCTCGCTCAATGCGCCGGACCGGCTGCGGTTCGATTTCAGCCATGCCAAGGGGCTGACCGCCGCTGAACTGGCGCAGGTCGAAGCGGAGGTGAACAGCTTCATCCGCCAGAATGCCACTGTCGATACAAGGATCATGACCCCGGATGACGCGCGCGCGCTTGGGGCGCAGGCGCTGTTTGGCGAAAAATACGGCGACGAGGTGCGCGTGGTCTCGATGGGCCATCAGGCCGGATCGGGCAAGGGGAATGACCGGAACACCTATTCGCTCGAACTCTGCGGCGGCACCCATGTGCGCCAGACCGGCGACATCGGGGCCTTTGTGCTGCTGGGCGACAGCGCCAGCAGTGCCGGTGTGCGCCGGATCGAGGCGCTGACGGGGGCGGAGGCGCTGGCCTGGCTGCGTGAACAGCAATCGGCATTGTCGCGTGTCGCAGAGGCGCTCAAATCCGCGCCGGGTGATGTGCCGGACCGGGTCCGCAGCCTGATGGATGAACGCAAGAGCCTGGCGAATGAAGTGGCGCAGCTGCGCCGTGAACTGGCCATGTCGGGGGGCGGTGCGGCCGCGCCGGATACCCGCGAGGTCGGCGGGATCAAGTTCATCGCCCAGGTGCTGAGCGGCGTGACGGGCAAGGATCTGCCCGCGCTGGTGGACGAACACAAGGCGCGGCTGGGCACGGGCGCCGTGCTGCTGATCGCCGATGCGGGCGGCAAGGCTGCCGTTGCCGCAGGGGTGACGGCGGATCTGACGGACCGGCTGTCTGCGGTGGATATCCTCAAGGCCGCAGTGGCCGAACTGGGGGGCAAGGGCGGCGGCGGACGGCCTGACATGGCGCAGGGCGGCGGTGCCAGCACTGAAAACGCGCAGGCGGCGATTGCCGCTGCGGAAAAGGTAATGGGAGGATAACATGCCTGCACTCTGGATCGCTCATGTCACCGTCACGGACGAAGAGGCATACAAGAAATACGCCGCAGGCGCGACGGTTGCCATCGCCGATCATGGCGGCGAATTCATCGCGCGGGGGGGGCGCTTCGTGCAGCTCGAAGGTAAGGCGCGCCCGCGCAATGTCGTGGCCCGTTTTCCGGACCTGGAATCAGCGGAAAAATGTTATCATTCAGATGCCTATCAGGCGGCTTTGAGCCATGCGCGCGGCGCATCTGAACGTGAACTGGTGATTGTGGAGACCAGCGCATAACGCTGGTCTGCTTTCTTTTTGGCCTTAAATATTCCCGGGGTCCGGGGCAGCGCCCCGGAATCTCCCGTCAGGCCGATTTTGCCATCCGCTTGCGTTCATGCGGGTCCAGGAAGCGCTTGCGCAGCCGGATCGCATTTGGCGTCACTTCAACCAGCTCATCATCGTCGATATAGGCGATGGCTTCTTCCAGCGAGAGCGTGATCGGCGTGGTCAGGCGCACCGCCTCATCCGTGCCGGAGGCGCGCACGTTGGTCAGTTTCTTGCCCTTCAGCGGGTTCACTTCCAGATCGTTGTCGCGGGAATGTTCGCCAATGATCATGCCGGTATAGACGTCGGCCTGGGCGCCGATCATCATTCGGCCGCGTTCTTCGAGGTTCCACAGGGCATAGGCCACCGAGGTGCCGTTCTCCATCGAGATCAGGACGCCCGCGCGGCGGCCCGGGATCGGGCCCTTGTGCGGCGCCCAGCTGTGGAACACGCGGTTCAGCACGCCGGTGCCGCGGGTATCGGTCAGGAATTCGCCGTGATAGCCGATCAGCCCGCGCGAGGGGACATGGGCCACAATACGTGTCTTGCCCGCACCGGCCGGTTTCATCTCGACCAGCTCGCCACGCCGCACGCCGGTGATCTTTTCGATCACCGCACCGGAATATTCGTCGTCCACGTCAATGGTGGCTTCCTCGATCGGCTCGTGCCGCTCGCCGTCGATGTCACGGAACAGCACCTGCGGGCGGGAGATCGACAGTTCGAACCCTTCGCGGCGCATGTTCTCGATCAGCACGCCCATCTGCAATTCGCCCCGTCCGGCAACCTCAAAGGCTTCGCCGCCGGGTGTGTCGCTGATCTTGATGGCGACGTTTGATTCCGCTTCCTTGTGCAGGCGCTCGCGGATGACGCGGGATTGCACCTTTTTGCCATCGCGCCCGGCCAGCGGAGAATCGTTGATGCCGAAGGTGACGGTGATGGTGGGCGGATCGATCGGCTGGGCCGGGATCGCCTCGGTCACGCTCTGGTCTGCCAGGGTGTCGGCCACGGTGGCCTTGGTCATGCCGGCAATGGAGACGATGTCACCTGCCTCGGCCACGTCGATGGCGGTCTGCTCCAGCCCGCGATAGGCGAGGATCTTGGTGCAGCGGAAATTCTCGATCAGCTTGCCGTCGCGCGACATCGCCTTGATCGTCTGGCCTGCCTTCAGCGTGCCGGATTCGACCCGGCCGGTCAGCAGGCGCCCCAGGAAGGGGTCACCGCCAAGGGTGGTGGCCAGCATGGTGAAGGGCTGGTCGATATCGGAAAGCTGCTTGGGCGCCGGGACATGTTTGAGGATCAGTTCGAACAATGCGTCCAGACCCTTGCGCGGCCCGTCCAGCGAATGATCTGCCCAGCCGGCGCGGCCGGAGGCATACATGGCCGGGAAATCAAGCTGCTCTTCACTGGCGTCGAGGTTGGCAAAAAGGTCGAACACCTCGTCCAGGGCGCGGTCCGGCTCGCCGTCGGGCTTGTCGACCTTGTTGATCACCACGATGGGCCGCAGGCCCAGTTTCAGCGCCTTGGAGGTCACGAATTTGGTTTGCGGCATCGGGCCTTCGGCGGCATCCACCAGCAGCACCACGCCATCGACCATGGACAGGATACGCTCCACCTCGCCGCCGAAATCGGCGTGGCCGGGGGTGTCGACGATGTTGATCCGCGTGCCCTTCCATTCGACCGAGGTCGGCTTGGCAAAAATCGTGATGCCACGCTCGCGTTCCAGATCGTTGCTGTCCATGGCGCGTTCGGTGGTCGCCTGGTTTTCGCGGTAGGTGCCCGATTGTTTGAGCAATTCGTCCACCAGAGTCGTCTTGCCGTGGTCAACGTGTGCGATGATTGCGATATTGCGCAGGTCCATGGGGTCAGCCTTTTTGCGGGAGTTGCGCGCGCCATACCGTGCAGACGCAGCAAAGGCCAGCCCTAAAGCAGTTTCAGCCCTTTCATCATGGCATCTGCCGCCCTGTGCCGCAGCGTCAGGGGCGTTCAGTGGGTCGAGGCGGTGGAAAAGAGATGGATCACCAGTATCCCCGCGATGATCAGGGACAGCCCCAGCACCGCAGGCAGGTCGAGACGCTGACCAAACAGGACATAGCCGATCCCCGCGATGAGCACGATCCCGAGGCCGGACCAGATCGCATAGACGATGCCTACCGGCATCACCTTGAGCGCCAGCGCCATGAAATAGAACGACGCACCATAAAACAGCACCACGCAGACCGAAGGCCAAAGCCGGGTGAATTGCTGGCTGGCCTGCAGGGCGGTGGTGCCGATGGTTTCGGTCAGGATGGCGATGAAGAGCCAGAGATAATGCAGCGGCATGGGCGGTCCTTACAGGGGCAGGGCGGTTGTTTCCTTGATCTCTTCCATGACGAAACTGGCCGAGACATCGGAGAGCGGCACCTTGCGGATCAGGCTTTGGTAAAGGCGGTCGTACCCCGCCATATCCGCAACCTGCGCCCGGATCAAATAGTCCAGCTCGCCGGACATCCGGTAGACGCCCATGATCTCCGGCATGGCGCGGGTGGCGGTGGAGAACCGTTCCAGCCAGTCGGGCGCATGGGCATTGGTGCGGACCTGGATAAAGACGGTGAGCGGCAGGCCCAGACGCGCGGCATCCAGCAGCGCCACGCGCCCCTTGATCACGCCCGCCTCCTCCATCTGGCGCATGCGCCGCCAGCAGGCATTGCGCGACAGGCCCACCGTCGCGCCGAGGGTTTCGAGCGATTGCCCCGCGTCGCGTTGCAGTTCCACCAGGATACGCCGGTCTATGTTGTCGATGTTATGCATGATCGGATAATGATGGGAGGATATCCCATGATCAAGGCAAAATTCGATATCTTTGGGAAAACTTCTTGTGCCGGATGGCCTAGGTTGGCGGCAACCAACCAAGGAGAGTTTGATGTTCGCACGCGTATTTCTGGACCACCCCGCCAAGGTCGATGAGAGCTTTTTCGAACATATGCTGTTCGCGCTGCGGTTTTCCGCATTGTTGTTCGCGGCGGCCGGTGCGGCGCTGGTGCATGCGCTGATCCCCTGCCTGTTCGAAAAGACGGCGAGCGGCATCATCGCCAGGCTTTACGCCCGCACCCACCACCGGGGCCAGTAACCCATGTGCCGCTGGGCGGCCTGGCAGGGCGCGCCATTGTTCCTGAGCGAGATCATCTCGGCCCCGGATCATTCCTTGATCCGCCAGTCCCGCGATGCCACCGAATGCAAGACCGCGATCAATGCGGATGGGTTCGGTCTGGCCTGGTACGACCGGCGGCCGGAGCCGGGGCTTTATCGCGATGTCTATCCGGCCTGGTCGGACCCGAACCTGCGGTCGCTGGCCGAACAGGTGCAGGCGCGGCTGTTCCTGGCGCATGTGCGCGCCTCCACCGGGACGGCGACCAGCCGCAACAATTGCCATCCCTTCGTGCAGGGGCGGTGGAGTTTCATGCACAATGGACAGGTGGGCGGGTTCGAGCGGTTCCGCAAATCTGCCGACATGATGATCGAGGATGCGCTTTATCCGCACCGCAAGGGTGCCACTGACAGCGAGGCATTGTTTCTGGTGGCCTGCGGCCTGGGCATCGACACGGATCCGCAGGGCGCCATGGCCCGCAGCGTGGCGCGATTCGAGGCGCTGTCGCGCGCCCAGGGGACAGGCCCGCACATGCGCATGGCCGCGGCGCTGTCGGACGGGCATACGCTCTACGCCCTGCGCTATGCCTCGGACGATCTGGCGCCGTCCTTGTTCTATCGCTGGTGCGCGGACTGGCAGGGCTGGGCCGTCGTATCTGAGCCCTATGATCTGGATCAGACAGGCTGGACAGAGGTGCCGCAGGGCAGTTTCTGCCGGTTCACGCCTGATGGCTGCGAGATCACGGGATTTGCACCCGAAACGGTGGCGCGCGCCGCCTGAGATCGGCTGTCATGGAAAACCCGGCAGTCTTTCGCAAGATCTGTCGGTGAAAAGGAAAGGGCCGCGCAGTTGCGCGGCCCTTGAATGTTCAGCCTGCCAGGGCCTTGTTCAGGTTCTCGTCCACTTTTTCGAGGAAACCCATGGTGGTCAGCCACTTCTGGTCGGGGCCGACGAGCAGGGCGAGGTCCTTGGTCATGTGACCGGATTCGACCGTATCCACCACGACTTTCTCAAGCGTTGTGGCAAAGTTGGTCAGCGCCTCGTTGCCATCCAGCTTGCCGCGGTGCTTCAGGCCACCGGTCCAGGCGTAGATCGACGCGATGGAGTTGGTCGATGTCTCTTCGCCCTTCTGGTGCTGGCGGTAGTGACGTGTCACCGTGCCATGCGCTGCCTCGGCCTCGACGGTCTGGCCATCGGGGGTCATCAGGATGGAGGTCATCAGGCCCAGCGAGCCAAAGCCCTGTGCCACGGTGTCGGACTGCACGTCGCCATCGTAGTTCTTGCAGGCCCAGACATAGCCGCCGTTCCATTTCATCGCACAGGCAACCATGTCGTCGATCAGGCGGTGCTCATAGGTGATGCCCGCTTCCTTGAACTTGTCGGCGAATTCTTCGTCAAAGACCTGCTGGAACAGGATCATGAACTGACCGTCATAGTTCTTGAGGATCGTGTTCTTGGTGGACAGGTACACCGGCCAGCCGCGCTGAAGGCCATAGTTCATTGAGGCGCGGGCGAAATCCTTGATCGATTCATCAAGGTTGTACATCGCCATGTAGACACCCGATGCCGGGGCCTTGAACACTTCTTCCTCGATCACGGTGCCATCTTCGCCGACGAATTTCATCGACAATGTGCCGGCGCCGGGGAATTTCATGTCCGTGGCGCGGTACTGGTCGCCATAGGCGTGACGGCCGATGACGATGGGTTTGGTCCAGCCGGGCACAAGGCGCGGCACGTTCTTGCAGATGATCGGCTCGCGGAACACGACGCCGCCCAGGATGTTGCGGATGGTGCCGTTGGGCGAACGCCACATTTTCTTGAGGCCAAATTCCTCGACCCGGGCTTCGTCCGGCGTGATGGTCGCGCATTTGACGCCAACGCCGTATTTCTTGATCGCTTCGGCGGCGTCGATGGTGATCTGATCGTCTGTCTCGTCGCGCGCCTCGATGCCGAGATCGTAGTATTTCAGGTCGATGTCGAGGTAGGGCAGGATCAGCTTTTTCTTGATGAAATCCCAGATGATCCGGGTCATTTCATCGCCGTCAAGCTCGACGACGGGGTTTTCTACCTTGATCTTTGACATGAAGCCTATCCCTTTCGGTTATGGAGAACTGTTGCGCCGCGCATAGCGCAAAACGCGGGCAGGGGAAAGCGGTATACGATAGTATACAGAACTTGATCTGCAGATTCCGGCGCAACTGCCGCGAATATGTGCCCTGCGGGCGGTCAGGTGGATTTATGTGCGGCGAAAAACGCGGCGATCCGGGCTTTGGCATAGTCCCACAGGCCCGGTGCGCCGATGGCGATCTTGCTGCCGACGCGGTCGTGGATCTGCGCTTCGGTCACGTCGTAATCGGTCCAGCTGCCGCCACCGCTGGCAAGATTCTGCATCGGCGGCTGGAACCTGTCCAGCGACTTGGCGAATTGCGCGGAGGGGGTGCGGGCGGCTTCGAATTCCTCCCAGATGGCGCGCAGGTGGTCGCGCTGGTCCTCCGGCAGCAGGCCAAAGATACGGTCGGCGGCTGCCTGTTCTGCCGCTTCGATCGCGGCATGGTCCAGCTGGCCGAAGATCGGATTGTCGCCCGCGTCGATTTCCACCAGATCGTGCAGGATCAACATCTTGATCACCAAGTTGATCTCCACCTCCGGGCCGGCCTGATCGGCCAGCACAAGGGCATAGAGCGTCAGATGCCAGGAATGTTCAGCGGAGTTTTCATAGCGCGACCCGTCGCAGAGTTCGGTCGCACGGATGGTGTTCTTGAGCTTGTCGGCCTCGACCAGAAAGTCGATCTGCCGGTCGAGACGGGTCTTTTCCGTCATGCCTTGGGGTGCGCTTCGCGGTGCGACTTGAGCTTTTTGCGCAGGAAGGCGCGGCCCTGATCATTGGCCATCCGGGTGCGGATGGCGGTCAGGAACGCCTCTTCAAGGGTCTGCGATGAGGCCCCGAGCACGTTCCCGACCTCCATGAACAGCCGGTCCTCTCCGGTTTCATTCTGGACCGCCAGGCATTCTTCGGCCAGCTTGTTGGCCATTTCGATGACGACCGGATCGGCCATGCGGGTGCTCCTGTCAGCGGGTGGTTTCGGTCAGGCGGCGCTTGACGTAATCGGTTGTTGTCCCGATCAGCGTGTCCATATGCGGCTCTTCAAAGAAATGCCCGGCACCTTCGACCTGTTCATGGGTGATGGTGATGCCCTTTTGTTCGTGCAGCTTGCTGACCAGATTGACCGTATCGGCGGGCGGTGCCACGCGGTCCGCGGTGCCGTTGATCACCAGGCCGGAAGACGGGCAGGGGGCGAGAAAGCTGAAATCGTACATGTTGGCGGGGGGCGCGACCGAGATGAAGCCGGTGATTTCCGGGCGCCGCATCAGCAATTGCATGCCGATCCATGCGCCAAAGGAGAATCCGGCGACCCAGCAGTGTTTGGAATTGTTGTTCATCGACTGCAGGTAATCCAGCGCCGAGGCGGCGTCAGACAATTCACCGATGCCCTGATCGTATTCGCCCTGGCTGCGGCCGACGCCACGGAAATTGAACCGCAGCACGGTAAAGCCCATGTTGTAGAAGGCGTAATGCAGGTTGTAGACAACCTTGTGATTCATCGTCCCGCCAAATTGCGGATGCGGATGCAGCACGATGGCGATGGGCGCGTCGCGTTCCTTTTGCGGGTGATAGCGGCCTTCGAGGCGGCCTTCTGGTCCGGGAAAGATAACCTCTGGCATGGGCGTCCCTGTTTGCGGGTTCCAAATGGCTGGCAGAATGGCGCGGTCTATAGTTGACGACTTCACTCAGGCACTTTAGAACGGTTCTAATCTGTATGGGCCGGACCGTAGGACCGGATCAGAAAAGGGATGTATGCGCATCACGCGTCCGCGTCAATCAATGCGGGCATAATGGGGACGGCTGGATATGAAACTATCGACAAAGGGACGCTATGCGATGGTGGCGCTGGCAGATATCGCGCTGCAACCGGGTGACAGGCTGGTCTCGCTGGGCGACATCGCTGAGCGGCAGTCGATTTCGCTGCCCTATCTGGAGCAATTGTTCGTCAAGCTGCGCCGCGCCGAACTGGTGGCGTCGGTGCGCGGCCCCGGCGGCGGCTACCGGCTGTCGCGGCCGCCGTCGGATATCCGGGTGGTCGATATCCTGTCGGCGGTCGATGAAAAGGTGGATGCGATGCACAAGGGGGCCGGGGCCTCCGGCGGGCTGTCGGGCAGCCGTGCACAATCGCTGACCAACCGTTTGTGGGAGGGGCTGAGCGCGCATGTCTATGTCTTCCTGCACCAGACCCGCCTGTCGGATGTGATCTCGAACGAACTGGCGCCCTGTCCGGCGGTGCCGAACCTCTTTGCCGTGGTGGATGAGTGATGCGGTGTGATCTGAATGCCGCGCAAGCGCGACGCGATCCAGGGATGGATGGGGGACGCTGTCCCCCAAACCCCCTGGGAATATTTGGGGCCAAAAAGAAACGATGAGAATCTACCTGGATCATAATGCCACCACGCCTTTGCGGGCGGAGGCGCGGGCAGCGATGATTGCGGCGATGGATCTTGCCGGAAACCCGTCTTCCGTGCACGCCGAGGGGCGCGCGGCAAAAGCTCTGGTAGAGCGTGCAAGGGCTCAGGTTGCGGCGCTGGTCGGCTGCAAGCTGTCGCAGGTGATCTTTACCGGCAGCGCGACCGAGGCGGCTGCCCTTGCCGTGGCGCAGAAGGCGCGGCATGGCGGCGCATTTGCGGCGCTGCCGACGGAGCATGACTGTCTGGCCGTGTGGGGTGAACGGAATCTGGCGTCGGCCTATGATCGTGAGGGCCGGATGGCGCCTGACTGGCGCGCGGCGCTGCCGGAGGGGCTGGTGGCGGTTTCGGCGGCGAACAGCGAAACCGGTGTGATGTTGCCGGAACGGCAGGTGGCGGGCAGCGGGGCCGGGCATTCGGTAATCTGCGACATCACCCAGGTGGCGGGCAAGATGCCGGTGATCTACGAGGCTGAAACACCTTCCTATGCGATCCTGTCGGCGCATAAGCTGGGCGGGCCCAAGGGCGTCGGCGCATTGATCAACTTTACCGCCTCGGATCCTGAGCCGATCCTGCGCGGTGGCGGGCAGGAAATGAACCGCCGGTCGGGCACGGAGAACATCATCGGGATTGCCGGGTTTGGTGCGGCGGCAGAGGCGGCGGCGCGGGATGTGGCGGCAGGCGCCTGGGACCGGGTTGCGCAGCTGCGCGATCTTATGGAGGTGGCCCTTGCGGGGGCGTCAAAGAAGACTATTTTTGTCGGGAAAGAGGTGCCGCGCCTGCCCAATACCTCCTGCGTCCTGACCGAAGGCTGGAAGGGTGAAACCCAGGTCATGCAGATGGACCTGGCCGGATTTGCCATTTCCGCAGGGTCGGCCTGTTCCAGTGGCAAGGTCAAGGCAAGCAACGTGTTGCGCGCCATGGGATATGACGACACAGAGGCGGCAAGCGCGATCCGCGTCTCGCTGGGGCTGGAGACAACCGAGGACGATGTTTTGCGCTTTGCCGAGGCATGGGCCGCGAAACTCGAACGACATGCACAACGGGCCGCGTAAACGCCCAGGGAAAGGATGATGACTTTGGACATCGTGAAAGAGCAGGACAACGTCAAGGACGGCGTCGATCAGGATACCGTCGATGCGGTGCGCGAAGTGGGCGGCAAGTACAAACATGGCTGGTCCACCGACATCGAGATGGATTACGCGCCCAAGGGGCTGTCGCCCGACATCGTGCGGCTGATCTCCGAAAAGAACGAAGAGCCGCAGTGGATGACCGACTGGCGGCTGGAAGCATATGACCGTTGGCTGACCAAGACGGAGCCCACATGGGCGATGGTGGATTATCCTGAAATCGATTTTCAGGATCAGTTCTATTATGCCCGGCCCAAGAGCATGGCCGAAAAGCCCAAGTCGCTGGACGACGTGGACCCCAAGCTGCTGGAAACCTACAAGAAACTTGGCATTCCGCTGAAAGAGCAGATGATCCTTGCGGGGGTCGAGGGGGCAGAGGATGCGCCCGCCGAGGGCCGCAAGGTGGCTGTGGATGCGGTGTTTGATTCCGTCTCCGTCGGCACGACCTTCCAGGCGGAACTGAAGAAGGCGGGCGTGATCTTTTGTTCGATCTCCGAAGCGATCCGCGAACATCCCGAGCTGGTGAAGAAATACCTCGGCTCGGTCGTGCCGGTGTCGGACAATTTCTATGCCACGCTGAACTCGGCGGTGTTTTCCGACGGCTCGTTTGTCTATGTGCCGCCGGGTGTGCGCTGCCCGATGGAACTGAGCACCTATTTCCGCATCAATGCCGAGAATACCGGCCAGTTCGAACGCACGCTGATCATCGCCGACAAGGGGTCTTACGTGTCCTACCTCGAAGGCTGCACCGCGCCGCAGCGCGATGAATCGCAGCTGCATGCCGCCGTGGTCGAGATCATCATCGAAGAAGACGCGGAGGTGAAATATTCCACCGTTCAGAACTGGTATCCCGGCGATGAGAACGGCAAGGGCGGGATCTATAACTTTGTCACCAAACGCGCCGATTGCCGGGGTGACAGGGCCAAGGTGATGTGGACGCAGGTCGAGACCGGATCGGCCGTGACCTGGAAATACCCGTCCTGCATCCTGCGCGGCGACGATTCACAGGGTGAATTCTATTCCATCGCCATTGCCAACAACATGCAGCAGGCCGACACCGGGACCAAGATGATCCACCTGGGCAAGCGCACCAAGTCGCGGATCGTGTCCAAGGGGATTTCGGCGGGCAAGGCGCAGAACACCTATCGCGGGCTGGTGTCGATGCACCCCAAGGCCAAGGAATCGCGCAATTATACCCAGTGCGACAGCCTGTTGATCGGCGACAAATGCGGGGCCCATACGGTGCCCTACATCGAGGTCAGGAACAACTCCTCCCGCGTGGAGCATGAGGCGACCACATCCAAGGTGGACGATGACCAGATGTTCTATTGCCGCTCGCGCGGGATGGACGAGGAGGAAGCCGTGGCACTGGTGGTCAACGGGTTCTGCAAGGACGTGCTGCAGGCGCTGCCGATGGAATTCGCCATGGAGGCGCAGGCGCTGGTGGCGATCTCGCTGGAAGGGTCCGTCGGCTGATGACAACCGGGGCGTCGGATATGCCCAAATCGGCCCTGCGGCAGCTGGGCGGACGGATCGCGTACCTGCGTTCCGTGACGGGGGTGGACCGTCTGCTGCGGATCGCGGATGTGGGGGCCAACCCGGTCAACGTGCCGGACTACAAGGAGCTGCTGGACATCGGCGGCTGCGAGGTCTGGGGATTCGAGCCGGAGCCGGAGGCCTTTGCCGCCTTGCAGGCGCAGGCCGGACCCAACACACATTTCGTCCAGCGCGCCCTGGGCAAGACCGGGAGGGGTATGTTTTATCCCCATAAATCAACCGGTTTGGGGTCGTTGTTAAAGATGGACGAACGCTCTGTCAGCTATCTGGGCCGGCCCGGCTGGTTTGCAAATCAGGGCGCGGGCGTGGAGATTGACCTGATTGCGCTGGATGACATTCCGCGCGATGAACTGCCGCGTCCGGATGTGCTGAAGATGGACATCCAGGGCAGCGAGTTGGACGTGCTGGAACATGGCCGTGACACGCTGAGCGAGGCGGTTGCGGTGATCCCCGAGGTCCGCTTTGCCCAGATGTATGCCAATGAGCCGATGTGGGCCGAGGTTGATCTGGAACTGCGCGATCAGGGGTTTGTCCTGCACAAGATGGCGGCGATCAAGTCGGTCCCGCTGGGCAACTCCATGCGCAGCGCGATGAAGACGGAACATTTCCGCAGCCAGATGCTGGATGGGGATGCCGTCTATATCCGCGACCCGCGCGACATGGATGAATGGCCCGAGGCACAGGTCGCGCAACTGGCGATCGCGGCGGCGGGGGTGTTCGGGTCTTATGATCTGGTGATTGCCTGCCTCGATCACCTTGCCACACGGGGCGTCCTTGCACCGGATGTGCCGAAAGATTTTTTCAACAAGCTACCGAAATGGATGAGAAAACCGGCATAAGCTGCTGATTTTCAAATGGATAAGGGCCGTGACGGCCAAGAAGGAGACGACGACATGCTGAGCATCAAGAACCTGCACGTGAAACTGGAAGAAGAGGACAAGCAGATCCTCAAAGGCGTTGATCTGGAGGTCGAGGCCGGCAAGGTCCATGCGATCATGGGGCCGAACGGCTCCGGCAAATCGACATTGTCCTATGTGCTGTCCGGCAAGGACGGCTATGAGGTGACCGAAGGATCCGCCACCCTGCTGGGGACAGATCTGCTGGACATGGAGCCCGAGGAGCGCGCGGCGGCGGGTCTGTTCCTGGCCTTCCAATACCCGGTCGAGATTCCCGGTGTGGGCAACATGACCTTCCTGCGCACGGCTGTGAACGCGCAGCGCAAGGCGCGGGGCGAAGAGGAAATGTCGGCTGCCGACTTCCTGAAAGTGGTGCGCGCCAAGGCCAAGGACCTCAAAATCGACGCGGAGATGCTGAAGCGCCCCGTCAATATGGGATTCTCCGGCGGTGAGAAAAAGCGCAATGAAATCCTGCAGATGGCCATGCTTGAGCCGAAGATGTGCATCCTGGACGAGACCGATTCAGGTCTGGACGTGGATGCGATGAAACTGGTGGCCGAAGGCGTGAACGCGCTGCGCTCCGAAGGGCGTGGTTTCCTTGTCATCACCCATTATCAGCGCCTGCTGGATCACATCAAACCGGATGTCGTGCACATCATGGCCGATGGCCGCATCGTCAAGACCGGCGGCCCCGAGCTGGCGCTTGAGGTCGAGAACAATGGCTATGCCGATATCCTCGCAGAGGTGGCGTAATGGCCCAGGCTGCGGAAAAGACCAACCTGACGGACGCACGGATTGCGGCCCTGAGCATACCGGGCAGGGGCTGGTCGGTGCCTGCGCGCGAAGATGCGGTGAACCGCCTGCGGGCCATGGGGCTGCCGGAACGCCGGGATGAATACTGGAAATACACCCGCCCCGATACGCTGACCCAGGTCACGCCGGAACCGGCGGCGGTGTTTGAGAATGACGAGGCACCGCTGTTTGACGGCATGGACCGGGTGAAGATCGTCTTTGTCGACGGTGTCTTTGATGCCGAAGCCTCCGATGATCTGAGCCTTGAAGGCGTGCGGATCGAGCGGCTGGCAGAGGCGAACAGCGATCTGCACTGGGCGCGCGATCTTTACGGGACGCTGGAAACCAACGGGCAGACGCCCGTGGCTCGGCCCCTTGCGGCGCTGAACACGGCCTTTGCGACCGATGGCATTCTGATCCATGTGACCGGTGCGGCAAGCAAGCCGATCAGCATCGTTTATCGCCATGAATCAACCACTTCTGATGTGATCTTGCATCACCTCATCAAGCTGGACGCGGGGACCGAGCTGACGGTGCTCGAAAACGGACCGGCGGCGGCGCGGTTCAACAAGGTGATGGAAGTCGACGTGGGCGACGGTGCATCCTTTCATCATGTGCGCGCGCAGGGCCGCGACCATGAACGGCGCGCGGCCACGCATGTCTTTGCCCGGCTGGGCGCGGAATCGACCTTCAAGAGCTTCACGCTGACCGTCAACGGCGTCATGACGCGCAATGACTGCGTGATCGAACTGACCGGCGATGACGCCTCGGCGCATGTGGCCGGAGCCTGTGTGGGCGATGGGGCGTTTCACCATGACGACACGGTGTTCATCACTCATGACGCGGTGAATTGCGAAAGCCGCCAGGTGTTCAAGAAAGTGCTGCGCAACGGTGCGACCGGCGTGTTCCAGGGCAAGATCCTGGTCAAGGCAGGCGCGCAGAAAACCGACGGTTACCAGATCAGCCAGTCGCTGCTGCTGGACGAGGACAGCCAGTTCCTGGCCAAGCCCGAGCTTGAAATCTATGCCGATGACGTCGCCTGTTCGCATGGGTCCACCTCGGGTGCGATTGACGAGGATGCTTTGTTCTATCTGCGGTCGCGCGGGGTGCCGCAGGCCGAGGCCACGGATATGCTGACCCTGTCCTTCCTTGCCGAAGCCGTCGAGGAAATTGAGGCGGAGACCCTTCGGGACGAGATCAACACCCGTATGGCCGCCTGGCTGGGCCGTCGTCGCGGCTGATGGCGGCGACACGCGATATCGTGGCCACCTACCGGGGGCCGGGGCGTGTGGTGCGCCGGCTGCTGGGGCAGGGCGCACGCGAGGACCGGGCGCTGCTCTATCTGATGATCGGCTGCCTGCTGGTCTTTGTTGCGCAGACCCCACGTCTGGCGCGGCAGGCCTATGTCACCGGTGAGGATCTGGGCATGCTGATGGGCGGCACGCTGCTGGCGTGGTTGTTCATCGCGCCGCTGATCCTTTACGCCGTTGCCGCGCTGAGCCAGCTGGCCGGGCGTGCCTTCGGGCGCGGGCCGGGGGGCTATGGTGCGCGGATCGCGCTGTTCTGGGCGCTGCTGGCGGCGGCACCGGTGATGTTGCTTTGGGGGCTGACGGCGGGTTTTGTCGGCCCGGGGATCGAGATGAACCTTGTGGGGCTGGTCTGGCTGGGCATCTTTGGATGGTTCTGGGCCGCCGGATACTGCGCTGCCATGGCGGAGCAGGCGGGATGAACCCGGCATTGGTAGAACTGGTGCGGACGACCCTGCGCGCCCCGCGTGACGCGGCAGGCCAGATCATGGCGCTGCGGCTGACGCGCGATGTGCTCTGGACGGCGCTGGCGCTGGTTGCTGTCGGCAATGCCGCCTTGCTGTTTGTGATATTCCAGACCTCCGATACCGAATTCCCCTTGCCGGGCTATGTTGAACGGCCCCTTGCGCTGTTTGTGATCATCGCCGGGATGATGGTGATCTATGTGCATGGCATGTATTGGGCCGGGCTGGCCCTGGGTGGGTCGGGATCGCTGGACGATGTGCTGGCGCTAGTGATCTGGTTCCAGGCCCTGCGCGCGTTGGCACAAGTTGCGATCATCGTGATGTCCTTTCTCCTGCCGGCGCTGGCGCTGTTGCTGTCACTGGCCGTTGCGGTCTGGGGGTTCTGGATCTTTCTGAATTTCGTGGCCGCTGCGCTGCATCTTGCCTCCATCTGGCAGGCATTTGCGGTGCTGGTCGCGGCGGCAGTCGGGCTGATAATCGGCCTTGGAATCCTGTTGACGTTAATCGGGCTGGGCGCCCAGGGAGTCACGTGATGTATGATGTAAACGCGGTCCGCCGGGATTTTCCGATCCTCGCGCGCGAGGTGAACGGCAAACCGCTGGTCTATCTGGACAACGGCGCATCGGCGCAAAAGCCGCAGGTGGTGATCGATACGGTCACGAATGCCTATTCGATGGAATATGCGAATGTTCACAGGGGGTTGCATTATCTGTCCAACCTCGCGACAGACAAATACGAGGCGGTGCGTGGCACTGTGGCGCGGTTCCTGAATGCCGGCTCCGAGGATGAGATCGTGCTGAACTCCGGCACCACCGAGGGGATCAATCTGGTCGCCTATGGCTGGGCCATGCCACACATGGAAGCGGGCGACGAGATCGTGCTGAGCGTGATGGAGCACCATGCCAATATCGTGCCCTGGCATTTCCTGCGCGAACGGCAGGGTGTGGTGCTGAAATGGGTGGATACCGACAGCACCGGTGCGCTGGACCCGCAGGCGGTGATTGATGCCATCGGCCCGCGGACCAAACTGGTGGCGGTCACGCAGCTGTCCAACGTGCTGGGCACCAAGGTGGACGTGAAGGCGATCACGGCGGCGGCCCATGCCAAGGGCGTGCCGGTGCTGGTCGATGGTTCGCAGGGGGCGGTGCATATGCCGGTCGATGTCCGCGATCTGGGCTGCGATTTCTACGCCATCACGGGCCACAAGCTTTATGGTCCTTCCGGGTCCGGCGCGATCTACATCCGCAAGGAGCGGATGGCCGAGATGCGCCCCTTCATCGGGGGTGGTGACATGATCCGCGAAGTCAGCAAGGAAAACGTGACCTATGCCGATCCGCCGATGAAGTTCGAGGCGGGGACGCCCGGCATCGTGCAGACCATCGGCCTGGGCGCCGCGCTGGATTACATGATGGCGCTTGGCATGGAGAATATTGCCGCCCATGAAGATCACCTGCGCGACTATGCGGTTTCAAAACTGTCCGGGCTGAACTGGTTGCAACTGCAGGGCACGACGCCGGACAAGGCCGCGATCTTCAGCTTTTCGCTGGATGGGGCGGCCCATGCCCATGACATATCAACCATTCTGGACAAAAAGGGCGTCGCGGTGCGGGCAGGGCACCATTGCGCGGGGCCGTTGATGGATCACCTTGGCCTGACCGCGACCTGCCGGGCTTCATTCGGCCTTTATAACACCACGCAGGAAGTCGATGTGCTGGTCGAGGCGCTTGAACTGGCCCATGATCTGTTTGCCTGATCTCGGGGGCTGACCCCCGAGACCGGATCTTGCCGGATCAATCGGCCGGGGTATTGGCCTTCCATGCCGCTTCGGTCGGACCGCAGCGCAGGTGCTTGGCGTATTCCACGTCGCCATAGTGCTGTTCGACAAAGGCGATGATGCCTGCCAGCACGCTGTGATTGCCACCGAACCCGTGCCAGGGTTTGAAATGCGGCAGGTGATAGAAGCTCGCCTTGTCCCGCTTGAGCAGGTTGGCGAACACCCCGGCAACCAGGTTGCCACCGACGCCGGTCAGCTTGCCTGCACCAAAGTCCTCGGCTTCCTGCAGACAGTAGAACCACAGCGGGGTTTTCCTGAAGCCTTTGTCCTTGAGGGGGGCGGGCACCGGGGGCCGCTTGCTCACCTTGAAATGATCCGCTGCCATCTGGCCGCTGGCCAGCTCATAGGTATAGCGGTCGCGGATCATGTTGCGCAGGGCCAGGTTGCGGGACTGGTCCAGCGTCAGGGTGTGGTCGATGTCCTTCAGGTGGATGGGATCATGCACGAAGGGCAGGTTGAGCAGCGGCAGACCCAGCCCGGTGCCGACGGGACGCGCGTGCTGATGGGCCGTGCCGCCCTTCATGTGGAACATCACGTCATATTCCATATTGGCGCTTTCGGGCCGCGGGCCGAACCCCAGGGTCGAGAACAGGCCCATCGGGGCGTCCCCCTTGCGCAGCTTGTACTGGAACTGCGTTGTCGCATGGCCAAAGCGGTAGGCCGCACCGGTGAATTCCACCGGCATGACCGGCGCCATCGGCGGCAGCAGATCACCCTGCCAGGCTGCTTTCAGGCAGGCCTGATCGACAAAGGACGGCAGCAGTTCGTTCCAGACAATGTACTGATAATGCAGCCGGATAAAGCGGCGGACCTGTTCGAAGTCTTCCAGCGAGGGGACAACATGGTCGTTCCAGACCTCCGGCTCCATGCCCGCCATGGCGCAGGCCTTGATGTCCTTGGCCTTGTCGCCTTCCTCCTTGCGGTAGGTCATCAGGATGTTGTGCAGGCGGATGAAAATGCTCTGGATCTGCGCCACGATCACATTCTCGTCATTGCGCGGATCGCCGATCAATGCCTTGCCGGCACAGGTGCGCGCGAAATCAAGGTGGTTTTCCTCGCGGCCGAACATCAGGAATTGTTCGGCTGCCCCGTTGCCATAGAGATGCGGCGAGGCTTCGGGCCCCGCGCCATAGACGCAGTCAAGGTCCAGGTTGGGGGTGCGCACATTCGTGATGGTGGCAGGGTCGATGCGCGACCCCAATGCGCTGGTGGCATCCAGCGTGATGTCATGGTCGACGAATTGTCCGAGAAAGGTCATCCCGGCCTCTGCCGGGCCATCGGTCTGTTCGTCCTTGCCCATGGTCACGGATAGGTCCGTCAGCGCGTCGATCACATCGGCATGGCTGATGTTCTCGATATGCACCGGGTTGCGTTTGAGCATCCGGTCCAGCACGCGGGGAAAGACGGCATTGGGGCCATTGCCCTCAAGGCAGGTCTTGGCAAGTTGGTCGAGACGCGACAGCCCGTGATATTGCTTGGTCATGATAATCTCCATTTCTGTGAAAAAAATTTTGGTACTGAAGGCTACTGGCTAACAGATTCCCTTATTGCGGGTATCTTGATGCATGACCGCCCCGTCGCATAAGTCCGGAAAACCATACCCGGAGGCATTGCGGGGGCCGGATGGCTTATGTATAGGAGCATCTGTGAACCAGCTCTTCGGCCAGAGCATTGCCTTCGGATGGCAGATGCGAAGGGGCCGGGGGACAAAGAGGAGAAGAAAAGGATTATCGGAACGGGATTTGCGAGGCCCTCTTTCTGATCTTTCAACTCGCGAAAAGTTCACGTAAGCATTGCCACAGCATTGCGACACGGTAAGCACCCATAGCTCAGCTGGATAGAGCGCTGCCCTCCGAAGGCTGGTGTCAAGGGTTCCGTGTGTGAAGGCGAGTGAAAATAAACGTTTTAGATCAGTGGCTTGCGGGGCTGTTGATCTTTGCTTTAATCCCGCGGAAAATTGAAGTAAGCACTGCGTAAGCAGTTTGCACCCATAGCTCAGCTGGATAGAGTGTCGCCCTCCGAAGGCGAAGGTCGTAGGTTCGAATCCTACTGGGTGCGCCACTTCCCCCCAAATTTATCGTTTTTCAGCCCTGCGACGGTGCCGCTTGCCCCTGCCTTTCGACGTCTTGAGAGTCAGAGGCGGGCAGGGAGGGCCGTGACGGGTTGAAGGCTGGAGGAGAGGCTTCCGGCGCTCGTCGCGGAGGTTTCCCAATGAACACCGAAATTATCGATGCCGGGGGTGATATCAGCGGCGGCTACAAGGTGGATGTGTCGCGCGGCGAGAATGTGGACCGCGTGTCTTCCGAGTGGTTCTCGCGGCCCGATGACGAGCGGTATCTTTCGCTCGACGATCTCTTCACCTCGGTCAAAGGCCGCGCGGAACGGAGCCGGACGCGCACGGTTGAGAGTGCGGCGATCCGGGTCGAGGCGCATCGCGACGACCCGGAGAAGCTCGGGCTTGTCCTGCCGGGTGCAGATGAACCCATTGCGCCGACGCATTGGTCCTTCGGCCAACTCTCGAGCCTCGTCGGCGCGCCCGCCGCCTATCTGCGGCAGCTGCCCGCGCCGCTGGCGGGCATCAACCTGCAATACGGGCTGACCAATCACCGGGCCGAGCAGATCAAGACGATGGAGGTCGCGAACGGTCGCACGGAACTCCGCGCCGTCACCGGCCCCGACTACGGCCGAATATTCGACCACGAACTGGTCTCCGCCGTCCAGCGCATCGCCGGAAATGGCACGGGCGACACACGCTGCAAGGTGCCGGGCGTGCTCGACTGGTCGACCGGCATCTACAACCCGCGCATGGACGTGACGAAGGAGACTACGACGCTCTACGCCTCGGACCGCGACGTGTTCCTGTTCCTCGTCGATGACCTGAACCCCATCGAGGCCGGGCTGCTGCCCGACGGCTCGCCCGACCTCTATTTCCGGGGGTTCTACTGCTGGAATTCCGAGGTGGGCGCCAAGACGCTCGGCATCGCCAGCTTCTACCTGCGGGCGGTCTGCCAGAACCGCAACCTCTGGGGGGTCGAGGACTTCCAGGAGATCACCATCCGGCACTCCAAATACGCCGCCTCCCGCTTCGCCCATGAGGCCGCCCCGGCGCTCAGCCGCTTCGCCGAGTCCTCGCCCGCGCCGTTCATCGACGGCATCCGCGCGGCGCGCGAGAAGATCGTCGCGCGATCGGACGAGGACCGGCAGGACTTCCTCCGCAAGCGCGGGTTCTCGAAGGCAGAGACGGGGCGGATCGTCGAGACGGTCCTGGCCGAGGAAGGCCGCCCGCCCGAGAGCGTCTTCGACTTCGTGCAGGGGATCACCGCGGTGGCTCGGTCGAAGCCACAGCAGGATGCGCGGCTGGTGATGGAGGGGAAGGCGAAGGCGTTGTTGGAGAAAGTCGTCTGAAACTCTTCATCGAAGCGGTGCCGAACTGGTGGCACCGCTGAACACCACCTCTCCAAGCACTTGACCGCTTGTCCTTGCGGTTGCAGGCTGGAGTCTATCAGTTATTCATTTTCTGGCAGGAGGACCTTCCTATGGAAGTGATGGTATTCGTTTCGAATCCGAGAGACTTTACTAGCTGGCCACGGGAACAAAAAATAGAGCGTCTACGGCGCGTCATGGACTGGCATGAGCAGGCTGAGGCTATGACCGGCGACGCTGCGCCATATATGTGGGGATCGCACCAAGTTCTCAGTCAGATAGCGTTGTCTGAACTGACAGACCTACGAATAATTGTTCATCGCGTTGAGTCGCTACGCGAGCTTGATGAAAGACTGTCAAATGATCCGCTTCGTTTGTACTCTAGATACAAAACGGTCCTTTTGACCCCATTACAGAATGACCGCGAAGATGATTTCAAGCGTTTAGAACTGTCGCGAAATGCCCTATTCGAAAAAGCAGATGATGCTGCAAAGGCAGAAATCTCTAAGTCACTATCTCATTTCAAGGCAGCGCCAAGCTTCGTAGGAAAATATCAACCGGCCACTCCGGAGAACCCGATCGTACCCTATAGTTCGTCTAGTATCATGAAGGCAGATGAGCGTCCTGTACGCGTGTTAATACATGGCATGAACCCTCCAGAATACATGGCTTGGGATGATCTCAGGAAACTTGCTCACTATGAAAAAGTGATCTGGTGGCATGACCACATCGCCGACATGCAAGAAAAAGGCATGCTTTCGCATGTTTGGGGTACACATGACTTTTGCGCGGCTGACACGATGTCCTACCGTTCTGCATCGGGTGCGACCGTGTACAAAGCAAAGTCATTGGACGAGTTCGATGAGATCTATCGACTCGACCCGCTTAGGGATCACGGTCATTTTTGGTCGGTGATATTAAAGGGAATGGACTATCAACGACTGGACGACGAAACCATGCTCAAGCAAATTGGTGGGTAGCCGAGAGATCAAAAACATCTATAGTCTTATCCGCGCAAATCGAATAGCCGTCGACCCGATCCAACATTTCTGGCCATGTATAAGAGTGGAGTATCTATAATCGCGAACAGTGTCTTGAAGGCGATTTGCCCCGCGATAATCGATAAATATGCATTCAGGGGCAGTCGCCCATAGAATGCTATAAGCACGAAAATAGTAGTCCCGACGACTTGAGCCGCTATCGTTGAAAGATTGTTTCTCAGCCACAGGAGATTTTTTGAACCATGCTTCCGCTTCAAAAATGAATAAATTGAAACGTCTACATAGCTTGATATGGCAAACGCGATGATGCCTCCGAAAATGATCATTTGCGACGATGCAATGACGAAATCAAATGCGCTGTCGTTTTCAGAACTCCAAAAGGCGGCGTTCGATATCCCTGTCAAATCCTCTCCGTAGAGCGAAAACAGTGTTATGAATGCGAGAAAAGCTCGCATCACAATCCCAATCAGAACGATCCTTACCGCAGCCTTCTTGCCATCCAATTCACAAATGATGTCCGTCGAAAGATAAGAAAGGCTAAAAAGAATTGTTCCCGTTGGGATAAGAATCCCGCCTAAGAAATCGAAAGAGTGAACTTTTACGCTTAGCGGTATCGAACCAATAACGGCAGTGAAAAAGAGACCGATAGCTCCAAGAATGATCCATGAAGTCTCAGCTGTGGTAGCGTCTAGTCGGTCTTCTTTTTGCATACCTTGCGACCTGTAATTGGGATTCGAGTGAACCATAGCATGGATTGTGGCGCTTCGAACATAAGGTGCAAAGATCGGCGCGCGCAGTCAACGCGCATGCCATCTAGAGTAAGAGGTGGGCCGGGTTTTCCGTGACGGGTTTGGAGGTCGGGAGAGAGGCTCCCGGCTGGCCCGTCGCGGAGATATCCCGATGACCAAGCAACAGAAAATCACCCTCAGCGCCTCGCGCGACATTCCCTTCAACAAGCTGATGCTCAGCCAGTCGAACGTGCGCCACGTCAAGGCGGGCGTGTCGATCGAGGAACTGGCCGAGGACATCGCCCGGCGGACGCTACTCAGCTCCATCACCGTGCGGCCCGTGCTGGACGACAGCGGTGCCGAGACCGGCATGTACACGATCCCCGCGGGCGGGCGGCGGTTCCGGGCGCTGGAATTGCTCGTCAAGCAGAAGCGCATGAACAAGACCGCGCTCGTCCCCTGCATCGTGCGCACGGATGGGCTCGCCGAGGAAGACAGCCTGGCCGAGAACGTCCAGCGCGCGCCTCTGCACCCGCTCGACCAGTTCCGCGCCTTCCAGGCGATGCGCGAGAAAGGCCGTACTGAGGAGGAAATCGCCGCGGCCTTCTTCGTCTCGGCCAGCGTGGTCAAACAGCGGCTGAAGCTCGCCGCGGTCGCGCCGTCGCTGCTCGACGCCTATGCCGAGGAGGAGATGACGCTCGACCAGCTCATGGCCTTCACGGTCAACCCCGATCACGCGCGGCAGGAGCAGGTCTGGGAGGCGCTGCAGCGGCACTATTCGCGTCAGCCCTACGAGATCCGCCGCATGCTGACCGAGGGGGCGGTCCGGGCGTCGGACAAGCGGGCGCAGTTCGTCGGGCTCGACGACTACGTCGAGGCCGGGGGCGAGATCCTGCGCGACCTGTTCCAGCAGGACGACGGCGGCTGGCTGCAGGATGCCGCCCTTCTCGACGTCATGGTGCGCGAAAAGCTGGCCGAAGAGGCCGAAGCGATCCGTGCCGAGGGCTGGAAATGGGTCGAGGTCGATACCGAATTTCCCTACGGCCACACCTTCGGGATGCGCCGGGTCCATGGCGAGGCGGTGCCGATGAGCGACGAAGAAGCCGCCAGCTACCAGGCACTGAAGGCCGAATACGACGCATTCGAGACCGAGCATGCAGAGGCCGATGAGTTGCCCCAGGACGTCGATGCCCGGCTGGGCGAGATCGAGGAGGCGATGGAGGCACTCGAGGCACGCCCGATCCGGTATGAGGCCGAAGACCTCGCGCTGGCAGGAGCCTTCGTCAGCGTCGACAGCTCCGGGCGTCTGCGTGTCGAGCGTGGCTACGTGCGGCCCGAAGATGAGCCGGTCGAGGAGGTGGAGGACACCGGCGAGGCCGCACCGGAAGCAGCGCCGGTCGAGGACACCGATGACACCGTTACGTCGGCCTCGGAAGAGGAGGAAGAGGACGACGGCCTGAAACCGCTCTCCGACCGCCTCGTCATGGACCTGACGGCCCACCGTACCCTGGCGTTGCGCAATGCATTGGCCCAGGATCCGCAGGTCGCTTTCCTCGCCGCGCTGCACGCGATGGTCCTGCGGCTCTTCTACCGCTACGCCGTCGACAGCTGCGTCGAGATCGAACCGCGCAACGCGGGTTTCGGATCACAGGTGCCGGGCCTCGGCGACACGGCCTATGCGCAGGCCATCGACCAGCGCCACGAGACCTGGGCGCGCAACCTGCCGAAAGCACCCGAGGACCTCTGGGAGGCCCTGACCGAATTCGACAGCGGCAGCCGCGAGGCTCTCTTCGCCCACTGTGTGGCAATGAGCGTGAATGCCGTCCACGACCCTTACCAGCGCCGCCCGCGCGCCATCGCGCATGCGGATGTGCTGGCCGGGACCGTCGGGCTCGACATGGCCAAGGCGGGCTGGACGGCCACGGGCGACAGCTACCTCGGCCGCGTGACCAAGGCCCGCGTTCTCGAAGCCGTGTGCGAGGCAAAGGGCGAGGACGCCGCTGACCGGATCGCCGGGCTGAAGAAGTCGGGGATGGTGACGGCTGCCGAGGACCTGCTCGTGGGCACCGGCTGGCTGCCCGAACCTCTACGCACGCCACCGCTGCCGGAAGAGGACGTCCCGGAGATCGAACTGGTCGACGAGGCGGACCGCACCGACGATGACGCTTCGGAAGTCAATCCTGACAGCATCGAAGCGCAATCGGCGGAAGACGGCGGCGAACCGGCTATCGGAGACTCCGACCCGATGGAGGAAGATGATCCCGTCGCCGGTGACGCCTTCGCCAAGACAGCCGCCGAGTGACCTACGAGCAGCACGGGACCTTCCCCAAGGTCCAAAGTCAGGGGCACGTCAGTCATGGCGGGCCCCTGATTTCATCCAAGCCTGATGGAGGTTGCCATGACAAGTTCTGCAGCTGAGCTCTCATGCCAACTTGCCAAGAACGCCGAGGCTGTGTGCCGATACTATCTGTCGAATGGACGGAAGCAGGGTCACTACTGGCTGGTGGGCGACGTTCAGAACACCCCGGGCCGATCCATGTTCGTCCGACTGTCCGGGCCAGCCTCCGGCATTCGAGCCGCCGGAAAATGGACTGATGCGGCCACGGGACAGCATGGCGACTTGCTCGATGTCATCCGCGAAAGCTGCGGCTTGGTCGACTTCAAGGGCGTCGCCGAAGAGGCCCGGCGCTTCTTGAACCTGCCCTTGCCTGATCCACCTCGACCGCATTCTTTAAGGTCTCGGTCACCAGCGGCTACCGGATCCCAGGAAGCGGCGCGACGCCTGTTTGCAATGGCCGTGCCCATCCGTGGAACTCCGGTGGAAACCTATCTCCGCGGACGCGGCATCGGATCGGCCGACCAAATGCTAAGCCTGCGGTTCCATCCCGCCTGCTACTATCGGCCCGAGGGTGGCGGGTCGGTTGCGTGGCTTCCGGCCATGCTGGCCGCCATCACCGATCTCGAGGGCCGCCTGACCGGGACCCACCGCACCTGGCTGCGCACCGACGGAAACGCCAAGGCCGATATCGACACACCGCGGCGCGCGATGGGGGCTTTGCTCGGGAACGGGGTGTGGTTCGGTGAACCAGGTGACGTGCTCATTGCGGGCGAGGGGATCGAAACGGTACTCTCCGTGCGATCGGCCCTGCCAGACATGCCCGCCCTCGCGGCACTCTCGTCGGGGCACCTGGCTGCAATCCGGTTTCCTGCAGGGCTGCGGCGGCTCTACGTATTGCGCGACCGTGACCCTGCTGGCGCGGCGGCGAGGGATCGACTTGAGGCGCGCGCAGGCGCGGCCGGAATCGACGTGCTGACGCTCACCTCACGACTGGGCGATTGCAACGACGATCTCCGGCGCTATGGGCTGGCGGCTTTGCAGGCGCGGTTGCGGTTGCATCTCCACGCTGAGGACGCCGCACGGTTCGTGCCGGTGTGACAGGGCGGCAATCCAGCTGGCGCTGCGCGGCTCACAGCATCAATTTCGGAGGTGTGTCTCGTGCGTCTCCTAACCACGGGAAAGGCCAGCGCGCACGGCCTTCTCAGAGGGCAGGGGGCCCACAAGCGGAACGGCCCGGCAATGGCCGCGCTCCGGCTATTTTCCGCCGCGCCCCAATGGGGCGCTTTGCATCGCGAGGCAAAATAGCCGGGCTTGGCCATCAAGGCCCTCGCGAAAGGCTCGGGCTGCCCGGCCGTCCCGCCCATGGGCGCGTTCCTGCCACGAAGGCCGCGTGTGGCGCGTGGCTCCCCCGAGGAAGGAACCCGCAGATGACCCTCGATCCCGAAACCGATGTCCATGAGCCGCTTCACAGCACATCTTCAACCGCTCACGTCCTGACCGAACTCCAGCTCTACGGCTGGCGCCCCTATGAAGATGAACCCGATCCGCGCCCGTTGCCCGAGGGCGACCAGATCGCCGGTGCCGTCGCCGATATCCTCGACGCCCTTATCGCGACGCTGGGTGATACGCGGCTCGAGCCCGATCTCGACGAACTGCTCTGGGGCGCCGTCAACCTCTTCCACCGCGCGCTGGCCCGGGCCGAGCGGCAGCTCGACGACAACGAACAGGCGCAGCGCCGCCTGCAGCGGGAACAGGACGGCTCCGAGGTGAAGTCCCTCGAACTCGAGCGCCTCGTGGCTGAGGGGCAGAGCATGGTCGAACGGCGCACCGCACTGGAACTCTTCCGCGACCTCGCCGCCGAAGGCTTCGAGCATCACCTCGGCAAGCCCTGGCATCCCCGGACCGGCTCGCGCGTTAGCCATCGCAACCTGACCGCCGCGATAATCGACAGCCGGGATTTCCTAGCCGCCCGCCGCCGGGCCGAGGCGCAGCTGCTTCTGCCTGAAGGCCCCAAGGTGGCCGTGACCGGCGGGGCGGATTTCAACGATCACCGCCTGATCTGGTCGCGCCTTGATCGGGTCCATACCAAGCACCCGGACATGGTGCTGCTCCACGGCGGCTCACCCAAGGGCGCGGAACTCATCGCCTCCCGCTGGGCCGATCACCGCAAGGTGCCGCAGGTCGCCTTCCGGCCCGACTGGACCAAGCACGGCCGCTCGGCGCCGTTCAAGCGCAACGATGCGATGCTGGACGTCCTGCCGATCGGTGTGCTGGTTTTCCCGGGCACCGGAATTCAGGAAAACCTCGCCGACAAGGCCCGCAAGCTGGGTATCCCCATGGTGAAGCATGACGGCGGCGCGTGAGAGCCGCCTTTTGCTCGATAGTTTCATCCTGGTACTATCGCGTCAAATCGGACATTCACGCGCATAGCAACAGACATCCGGGCCAAGCTCTTGAAAACTCTTAGGTCTGATCTTCTCCTGTGAGCTTTAATGGGGGACGCTGGTACGGCATCAACCCGTCCTCTTCGTAGGCAGCGATCATTCGGCGGCGGTGTTGTTCGTTGTCCGCGATCATCTTCTGAGCTACCAGCTCCATCTCAGGAGTCAGTTCCGTCGCCATTATCTGACGATATTGCTCCTCCACCTGCTGACCGACTCCATCGAAAGAAAAGTCGCTGTGGTACCCCTTCTTGAAAACATAGTTCAGAAGCCGCCCCGATGCGGGCGGGAGACGCTTTCCAGAGAGAAGCTGCCGAAACAACCATAAGATCAGATCGGCGACCTGGATTCCGGCGCTGTCGTCCGAAGCGGAAACCTCAAAGGTAGACCCCGCCACCTTCTGAAACACAATGGTTTCGCCCGGTCGATGGATGGGCTCATCGGAAGCGTTAGAGAACATCTCATGCCACTCAGCGAGCGACCCCTCGAACTGAGACTGTCGGTCATGGACAATTTTCCTTAAGGGCCGACGCCAACGTTTCGAGAAACCCTCCAGGCCATCGAGAAGGTTTGCGAAAGCAACCATGTTAGGCATGTGGCCATTCTTGGCCTGTCGTCCCGCAATGAAGATGTCGAGTGCCTCTGGATGATCGCGAGACCATGATAGCGTCTCGGTTACGACTTCACGTGAGCGCGCATCTGCCAAAGTCGGCACCTGCGCCAAAAGAGCTTCGCAGATACCGGGAATCTTCTGGCGGGCAGACTTTTCGTTCCGCGCCATTAGCATATCCCAGAAGTCGCGAGCAATCTGCTCAGTGATCAAGGTCGCAACCTTGAAGCAAAGGATCATCTTCAAAGGTTTAATGTTATACGCAGACCACGAAGCAGCCGGATTCTCTCCTGAATCGAAGAAAATATCGTAGACCTTGGTTGCCAGTAGGTATCGCTTCTCTACACGAGAAACAAAAAAGCGGGCATCGATCTTCTTAAGTAGGCTCAAGATGTCGCCCGCTGCGTTCTCGACTGGCCCCATTCCCACCACGGAGGCATGCAGGGCCGGGACGCCCGCTCGGATGGAAATCGACTGGAGCGTCTTTCCATGCAGAACGTCGAAATTTGTCTTTGTGATCAATGCACCGGTGAAAAAGTCAGGCTGATCCGGGTCAAAGATGTTTTTGCCGGTGTTGCCGGTTTCATCCACGTAGGCGAACATTTTCTGGGTCCCAGTTGCGTCTTAGAAAGATATGGCTCCTTTGTTGATGCCAGGCAACGTGAACGGGACCGCATGCGAATCTGCAGTTGAGACGCGGGCCCGCTTTCGACCTTGTCCTTGGAGCCATTCGCGTCTGCCGCGAACGGCGGCGAAGTCTGCAGTCCCATCTTTTGATGGAACTTACGCGAAGGTCCGCTGTCATGCTTCTCCCGGCTTGGGAAAACTGTGATCTTGAGGCATAGTCCATCCAGCAGAACCGGCGAAGCAGCATAGTCGCAGGCGGTGCGCGCATTCGGGCAGCCTGTCGTGATCCCAACAGTCACAGACCCATGGAGGCGTTCATGTCGCTTGTTCTTCTTGCCATTTCTCTGTCCATCGCCCTTGGCGTGCTGGCCTTTCGCTTTGCGGTCTTCGCCCTGCCAGTCATGGCCGGGATCGCCGCGTTCCTGCAGGTTCATGAGGGCGGTGCCGGTTTCGACCTGTCCTTCCTCGCCGGGCTAGCGGGGGCTGCGGTGTCCGTCGCGCTCGTGATCGCCATTCTCGGTTTCGCTCGAAACCCCTTCCTGCGGCTCGGGGCGCTCGGCCTCTTTGCGGTGCCCGCCGCCGTGGCGGGCTACGCGCTGGCCCATGGCGTCGCGAAACATGCGCTGGAACCGGGTGTCATGCTAACGCTTCTCTGCGGCGGCTGCGGCGCGGTCGTGGCGGTTGCGGCGATGATCAACCTCAACGCCTTGGGGCAGGGGCTTCTCGACCCGTAGGCTGAGGTGCGGTCGAACCTCGTCGTGTCGTCGCAGGGGCGGTTCTGACCTGTGCTTCGGCGGTCCTTGGGGGCTCGCAGGCGGGCCCCGCAACATCCCTTTCTCAGGGCAGGACCTCCGACGGGCCGAAGCATTGCAGCAGGTGGTGTTGCGAACGGTGCCGGATGCGCTTGGGTCTACCCGCGGTCTCTGGCCTTCGGATACGCGCAATGGTGGCAGGTATCAGGGTATGCGAGAGGTTCATCCCCTTTGGGTGCGCGATCTGGGGCCCAAGTTGCCATTCGCGAGGAAGACTGTTCGGCACTGCGTCCCCGTTGGCGCTCCCCCGTGAAGACCTGTCCCTCCTCCTGATTGATCCCCTAAGCCCGTCTGTCCGAGGCCAGCAACCCCGCGCGGCGGGACTCGTGTTGGCGTGTGCCACGCCTGCCCGCGCCACGTCCCGCCTTTGGGGGTCAAGCGGACGCCGGAGCGTCCGTGCAGGCCACGTCCCGCGGTCTTTGACGGACCTCATCGGAGGGACGGTCCCTCCGGATGAAGCAACGGAGACATATCATGCAGAACATCGTTATCCTCGCCGGCAACATCGGCCAGACCCCCGAGACCCGCACCACCCAGGGCGGCACCTCGATCACCTCCTTCACCCTTGCCACCTCTCGCCCGCGCTATTCCGAAGGCCGGGTCGTCCGCGACGAGAACGGCTACCGCGTCCAGGACACCGAATGGCACCGCATCACCTGCTTCAACGGCCTCGGCAAAACGGTCCAGCAGTATTGCGAGAAGGGGATGAAGCTCCTGGTCCGCGGCCGCATCCACTACACCAAGTGGACCGACGCCGCCGGGGTGGACCGCTACGGCTGCGAGATCATCGCCGAGACGGTCGACTTCCTGACCAAGGCCAAGCAGGCCGAGGACGAGCATCCCACCTTCATCGACGATGAGGACGACCAGTCCTGACACACCAACGAAACCCGGCGGCGCGAGCCGCCGGGTTTCTCCGATGGCCCTGTCCGACCCGGATCACATTTCGTATCATTCGGCGACATCCCGCCGCGCGCAGCGGCCGGATAGGCAGTGAGTCGCGCCTCGCTCGGCTCCCACGCGATCCGGCGCCCGCAACGGCAGCTGACCGCGATGATCACTGGCAAGCCCCGGGGAGTGCGACTAAAATAGTCGTAGTTCTGGCATGTGTGAATGGCCGGGTGGGAGGTGATCATCATGATCACCGCCCGACAATCACGGGCCGCGCGCGCATTGCTGGGATGGACGCAGCAGGAGCTAGCCGATAAGGCCCTGGTATCACTGACCGCACTGAAGAGGCTCGAATCCGAGAAGGATCTTCGTGTCTACGAGTCGACCGAGGATCAGGTGCGCCGGGTGTTCGAGGATGCAGGCATCACCTTTCTGCGTTCGGATAAGGGTGAAGGCGTCTTGATCGACTTGAACAAGGCGGAAAAGGCCAAGTGATCGTAGCCGGTTGACGTGGGTTTCGGTGGCGCGCCTGTACGAAAAGGCAACTTCGGGAGGGGGGTCGTTTCTGCGATCCTGTAGGGACATGGCACAGGGCGAGACGACATTTCTGGATGCGCCACCGGACAGCGACACGCTGACCGAGTATGACCGATCACACATGGTCCTATACCTCCGCCTGTTCGATGCTGCCGAGGAAGGTGCTGATTAGCAGGAAGTAGTCGAAGTCCTGTTCGGCCTTGATCCGAAAGCGGAACCCCAGCGCTGCAGGGGCGTCTATGATAGTCACCTTGCCCGAGCGCGCTGGATGACCGAACACGGCTATCGTGAACTGCTCAAGAGCGGTGGTGACGGCCCGAACGGCTGACTCACGCCGAAACCCGCCGATACCGGCTGGGCCAGACTCCTGAAAATCAATCAATACGTGTATAGTTTCCAGCGTTTCAGAAATGTTGGCGAACGGGATTTGTCATGCCGTCGGATCGGTCCGGCTGGCGTTCCACGGCCGATTACGACTACGTCGAGCGCCTTGGCGCATCTGATCTGGCATGGGAATGGCTGCGCCGAAACAAGCACTACGCAAGAGACTACGCGACCCTTTCCAAGGCCGCACCGGACGACGCGTCTCTGAGGCAAGCGCTCCTCGACAAATGGGGGGTTACGATTTCGCGGCAGATCCAAAGCTCCCAGCTCCAAAAGCCTGCGCGCTCTGGGAACCCCAGATCGATCTCTCGGTGGTCCTGCTGCAAAATGTCCCGGAGGTCCTGGACGACGCGGCCTCACCGACGATCCTGCCCACAGGGACAACCAGACGCGCCCAAGACGGCCTCCACCATCTTCTTGATGCCGGTGAACAACGCCGTCTCCAGATTCTTCAATCAGACCCTGACACCAATCGGCTGGTGGCGATCGTGCCGCTCGATCAGGATGGTTTCGCCCGTCTCGATGCCATCTACAGGTTGCTCGCACAGCTGCACGGCAGAAAGGTGCCTGTCGACAAACGCCTCACCCGCCAAAAGCGACTGCGTGCCAAACGCATGTTGCAGGCTTATGATGGGCGCTCGGCCGGAGCGTCGCAGCGCGAGATAGCCGAAGCGATCTTTCGGCTATCCCGGGTCAGCCGGGACGAGTGGCAGAGCGCACCGGA
Organism: Sulfitobacter sp. PR48; assembly: GCF_028807335.1. NCBI lineage: Bacteria > Pseudomonadati > Pseudomonadota > Alphaproteobacteria > Rhodobacterales > Roseobacteraceae > Sulfitobacter > Sulfitobacter sp. PR48. The sequence goes on from NZ_JARAMM010000009.1 coordinate 140,448, forward strand.
GCGCTTCGCTGTCATGGCTTTGCTAAGGGGTGGACGAGAGATGGTAGAGGGGGGGTATCGTAGGCTACTTCAGCCAATGCCGCATCGATGATAATCCTCGCTGGTCAACTAATGGAACGCCAATAGGTTTCGACCCATCCTTCGGAGAGTCAGTTTTTTTCTCTAGGCGTCTGTCGCCCGATCGTGTGCCGGTTTTGAAATCCTTGTTCCGGAACCTGATCGTAGATCGAGAACGGGGGGTGGACTTTGTGTTGCCACGTCCGACCGAACTCGATCGCGCAGCAGGCAGGAACGGCTGGAAAGACAGACAAGTTCACATCCATTCCATGCTGATCTTTGATGGCGTCGAAGGACTTGCCGACGAGTTCTCGAAAGCGGGAGAGATCATCCTTGCAGCGAAGCTCAGACGCACCCAGCTTGTTGCTCCGGATTTCCCAGATGGAAACTGGTTCGTCAGGCAGTGCCTGGACGATACGATCATCTGTGATGCCGGCGGTTACGGAGATCTTCAGCGCCACTTTCTTCGGACCGGGGGCCCCAGGGACGCAGGTAAACTCGATAGGTTCACGATCGTTCGGCCAGGCCCAGCCCGGCGTTGGCTCCCTGTGCCTGCCGTAGACTGAAACGGCCGACAAGTCTGAAAGCAGTCGACCAAGCTCCATTAGGACTGGCATGGGCGCGAAACCGAACACCGCGAGATGCTCGAGATCACCGTCCGCGAACCTTCCGTCGATCTCCCGCTCGATCTTCTTGCGAAGTGCATCGATGACGACGGGGTAGTAGTCGGAATCGCTGTCCTTCTGCGCAATGTCGCGGATCTTTATATCGATGGGACGCCGATCCGCCGGGGTGAACTCGGGCCTCATTGCCTCGATACAGTCCCGGAGCGGAACGGCTGTCTCGTTGTCGCCGATCGCCGCAGCAATCCGAAGGATATGTGCGGGCGTTGCATTCGGGTTCTCGAGGAGCCGCTCGATCCGCTCTTCGTTGGCACGCTTCATCTCCTGCAAGACGTCCACGGTGTAGCGGTCGATCTTGGAGGGATCGTCGATCTCGCGGTGGTGCGGATCGCACATCAGCATCAGGTTGTCAGGATCGTCCGCGAGTTGGTGCGACAGGACCGGGTGGCCACGTTCGCCGCCCGGGTCAGAGGCGATGATATGAGCTAGGTAGGCATGGTTCTTAGCCAGATCGCCCGTCACGAGGTCCCCGTCGAGGCGTTTACCACAGCCGTGATACTGGCATCGGCCGGCAGCGCGGCCCCAGACGAGAATTCTTGTCTTTTGCGACGGACTACGCCCTCGTGCCATCTGGAGCCTCCTGTCTCTGCCTGAGGATTTCGCCCACAGATATCGGGCCCGGCGCGTTCGAGCCGCGCCAGACGCCGTCGAGATGCCAGATTTCATAGAAATGGAGCCACTCGGACGCCCATGGGACGATCCGGTCGGCGATGAGCATCGTGCTGTCCCATTCCCCGGCATCGGGATCGAACAAGCAGAGCGCCGAGTCTTCCGGAGTCTGATGATCGTAGTTCAGGTGCGGCAGATCGATGAAGTCGGTTCCGGGCCGGGGCTCGATTGGCGGGTCAAGGACATGGACCAGGGGAACTGCTTTCGGGTTCTGCCATTCCCAGATGACGGCGACCTCATATTTCATCTGGAAGCCCCGGAGAGGACCGATCCACGCGATGGCCCGAGCTTCTTCCAGCATGCGCGGTCGTAGGTCAGGCCAGCGATGCCGCATGCGGTTGAGCTGGACATGAGCGGAGCGCGGCTTCCTGGGCTTCGTCTTCATTTTCCGCGGAAACCGGGATGGAAGTGATGCGCAGGCGCCTTCGAGACCTTGGCCGTCTGTTTCGGCGCGGGCGAGATGAGACCGGGATTTGCCACGAAACCCTTGTTGTGCTCGTAATGTGCGGCGCCGGCGGTCGAGGAAAGGCCGTCGATGTAGGCCCGAACCGCCTTCTCGCTGACCCGCTCGCCGAACAGGTCGTCGAAGATCTTGCGCGTGTCCGCCAGGGTAGAGGACCGGGCGCGAGCCAGTTCCGCTACAAGATGGCGTAGATCCATCCGGAAGAGTTTCATCTCTCGATCGTGCTTCGGCCACCGGTCGTTGAAATTTTCTTCCCACAGTGCGGGGTTGCGCTCTTCCGGGCGGCGGCCGGTATCCAGCGCGACGGCCATGCGCCTGTCGAGTTCTGCGGCGTAGCTCTCGAGCTGCGCGCAGATCCCGAAAGGGGATAGCGGGACCTCGGCGGCAATCTTGGAAAGATAAACAGAAACCGGACGCTTCTCGTCCCGGTTGGCGTAGCGTAGGTTGAGATATCGCTTCATGAGCTTGAGGGCGATGACCTGCGGCGCATCCCGGATCGGATCGATCGGCTCGGGGAGCGCGTCGATGTCCGCCTCGGCCATGATGGTGCCCGGGACCAGGCGATCCTTCATCTGCAGTTTGGAGCGGACGTCACGCACATGATCCTGGAAGCTCTGGCTCGGCATCGTGATGCGCGCCCTGAATTCCTGACCAAAGCCGTAGGGGTTCACGCGAAACCGCTCGTCACGCCCTTGATCTGGGCTGTGATAGATCTCACCGACACGCTCGTCCCGAGGATCACGGTCCGGATCCATCGGCGTGACGTCCAGGTGCATGAAGGCGAACTGGAGCTGGATGCAGCGTGTGCATCGCTCGATCTTCTTCACGTCGGGAAAGCCTTCGAAGGCGGCGTGGAGCTCGTCGAGCACTTGCCTCGGCGTCCATCCGACCGGGGTGCGGAATTCCAGGATGGCATCCAAGTCGAACCTGTCGTCGTCAACGCCATGAACGATGGTCGCGCCAATGGCGCGGGACCCCTGAGGATAGACGAGGGCGGTCTCCATGTATCGGCGGATCGGACTGGTCGGCCGCTGGAGATGCTCGGGGATCAGGTTGTATCGTTTCGATGCGACTTGGTGGTCGCGCGGGCTCAGTTCCATCTCGAGAACGGTTTCGAGCAGCAGGGCATCGAGTTGCGGTGCGGTATCGTCGAGCGGCATCGAAAAGGCCTCCTCCGTTGTGGTGCCCTTCCGATTGCCTCCCTTCAACCTTCCGCGCTAACCGGCACAATATATGCCGTAAGGCGACTCCTTTCAATACTACTGCGTGTATTTTGTTCTTGTTTTGCCCCAAGAGCTCATGAAGGGATCCGTTCGTCCCTATGAACTGGTTCCCGTGCGTTACGAACTTTTTCCCGTACGTCCGACAAAGCAGCCATTTCGACGCTGAGAGCTGGCAGCGAGTATTCGGCTTACGCTGGCATTAGGTGTGCGATTTCCGCACCCCCATCTTCGCACTCCATCCCACCCGTCGCACTTCGCCATCGTGGCCCCAATCAGCCGCCTATGTCCGGCGGCCTCACGGACCCCACGGAGGTTTTCTATGCGATCAGATCACGCTCCCCTGCCACCGCGCTATCTGCGGACCAAGGAGGCCGCGCAGTTCCTCAGCCTATCCGCGCGCACCCTCGAAAAGCACCGCACCTATGGCACCGGTCCGGCCTATCACAAGCTTGGTGGGCGGGTCGTCTATTCGATTGAGGATCTCGAAGCCTGGGTCCAGCGCGGTGCCGTGACCTCGACGTCCGATCCGCGCGGAGGCCGCGTGCTGCCTGCCAAACGCCATGTGCTGACCGCGACCCCGCCTGCGGGCCGGGCCTTCCGCTGATCCGGTCGAGGCATCTCCCATGTCCCGCAGCGCATCAGAACGCGGCCAACTTGATCTGTTCCAAGCCCTCCCGGGCGAGTTCGCCGTGCGGGACGCGCAGGATCTCATGTCCTATCCGTTCTTTTCCCTTTCAAAAAGCCATCGCACCCGGCCCATCGAATTTGCAGCGGGCGGTGTCGAAATCCGTGTCGAGGCCGTCGCGGATCACGGCATGGCCACGATCTGGGATGCCGATATCCTGATCTGGGCCGCAAGCCAGATCGTTGAGGCCCGAGACTCCGGGCTGCGCACGTCACGGCTCATGGCGGCAACGCCGTACCAGATCCTCACGTTCATTGGGCGTGGAACCTCGGCGCGGGATTATCGCCGGTTGAAGGCCGCGCTGGACCGGTTGCAGTCGACAACGGTTTGCACATCGATCCGCCAGCCCGTCAAAGGGCGTCGACACCGGTTCTCTTGGATCAACGAGTGGGCGGAGCGCACCGATGCAACCGGTCGCCCCGACGGGATCGAGCTCATCGTGCCGGACTGGTTCTACCGGGCGGTCCTCGATGACGCGCTGATCCTGACCATCGACCGGGCTTATTTCGACCTGACGGGCGGCCTCGATCGCTGGCTATACCGGTTCGTGCGCAAGCATGGCGGCCGCCAAAGGGCAGGGTGGCGGTTCGAGTTCAAGCATCTCCATGTCAAATCCGGCAGCCTCTCGCCCTTCAAGCGGTTTGCCTTCGATCTGCGGGACATCATCCTTCGCCAGCCCCTGCCGGGCTATCGCCTCGCGCTCGAGATCGAGGCGCGAGGGCGGTGTCTGCTCGCCTTCGAGCCCTGTGGACAACCTGTGAATGGGCTCGTGCTATCGGGAACCCCCGATATCGTGCCATCAGGAACCGGACCCTCGTGCTATCGGGAACCTGAACCGGGCGCATCCTCTTCAAATGCCGGCAGAATTCGGGGCCGTAACTTAGAGTCTAACTCAGAATCTAACTCTTGTTGCGCTGCTCCCGCTGGGGACAAACTCGCACTCGTACGAGCTCGATCCCTAGAAACGGACCCTCGGAATGACAGGCCCGAGCGACCTATCGGCACGTCGAGGAGGACGACGACATGAGCTCGATCCGCTCCGAACCGCACCAGGTTGGCACACAGAGTACTCGTAGCGAAGGTGACCTGACCTTCGTTGAGTTGACCTGGAAAGAGGGACAGATCGAACAGTGGGTCCGGTTCGGTCATCCGGTCTGCGAGGAGCGCATTGATTATCACCGGCTCCGCTTCGGCTTCGCACCAGGCGCCGTCTTCGGGGTCAATCGCTGGGCTGCCAACGCCTATGGCACGGTTCTCTCGCGCTTCGACATCTTGCAGGCTGCGATGCCTGGAACTCCCCTTCAAACGCTGCCCTATCTGCGGCCTGGAGGGACTTTGCTGCTCTCCACCCACTGCTGGCCCAAGGTCGAACGCGTGTTGCAGGCGATCGACGCTATCGAGGCGCTCGGCATCGACCCGGCGGATGCGTCACCGGACCACTGGCGACACCTCCACAATCGCCTGGCCACAGCGCAACCGGCCCATCCCTATACGCGCCTGCAGCACCAGGCCTGGCTCAAGAGGCGGAGCCTCGGGTTATGATCTCGCGGTGGGAAATCATCGGGGCGACAGCGCTGTCGGTTAGCCTGATCGTCCTGCCCGCTATTGCCACCTGGTCGCCGCGCGTTCTGTGGAATGTCAGCGCGAGCGTTCCCGTCGGGCTCTATCGGCTGCACCCTGTCGAGCGGCCGGCCATCGGGGATCTGGTGGCCGTTGCACCACCCCCGGCGCTTTCGGATTTACTTGCTTCCCGCGGATATCTGCCCCGCGGCGTACCGCTGCTCAAGCATGTCGTGGCGCTCGAAGGAGCGTTGGTCTGCCGCTCGGGCGACAGGATCACCGTCGACGACCGCCCTCTTGGCGACGCCCATGCGCAGGACCGCGTCGGCCGCGCGTTGCCCATCTGGCAGGGCTGTCATCGGCTCGGCGCTGGCGAAGTCTTCCTCATGAACCCGGATGCGCCAGACAGCCTGGACGGGCGGTATTTCGGGCCTCTGCCGCGAACCGCGATCACCGCACGGCTGACACCACTTTGGACCGTCGACGACGCCATCACCGCAGAGTCGGCACATCCGGGTCCCACACCACACCAAAACAGAAAGGAGGCACGCCATGCCTCAGATCGGTGAATTCACCCGCACGAAATCCGGCTTTGCCGGCTACGTCCGAACACTGACGCTCGACCTCGAGGTTTCGCTGACCAGGGCCGAGGCGACCGAGGCCGAGAACGGCCCGGACTACCGCCTCTTCCATGGCGATGGAAACCTCGCCCGTGAAATCGGGGCGGCTTGGGCGCGCACCGGGGAGAAGGCCGGCGAGTATTTCTCGGTGCTGATCGATGACCCGATGCTCGCGCAGCCGATCCGCGCAAATCTCTTCCGCAACGGCGAAAGCTCGGTCTGGTCGTTGCAATGGAGCCGTCCGCCGAAGCGCGATGGGACAGCGTGAACGATGGCGCTGATCTTCCGCAAACGCAGCAGCCGGATCACGGTTGCGCGACCCCGCATCGCCCGACTCTGCGCTGTCTTCCTTCTTTCCGGCATTGCCGTGACGGGGCCATTCAGCGGTCCGGCTCTCGCCGAAGAACCCAACGACCTACGTGATCCGATCCGCGATCCTCGTGCGACGGCCATTGCCGAAGCCTCTGTGCGCTTCGCGATCCCGGAGCACTGGATCCGTGCCGTGATGCAGGCCGAAAGCGCGGGCGATCCGCGTGCGGTCAGCCATGCCGGGGCCATGGGGCTGATGCAGGTCATGCCCGGAACATGGACCGTCTTGCGGCAGGACCACGGTCTCAGCGCTGATCCTTTCGATCCGCGCGACAACATCATCGCGGGCACGGCCTATCTGCGCGCCATGCTCGATCGCTATGGCACCGTCGGTGGCATGCTTGCCGCTTACAATGCGGGGCCGGGCCGGTATGATGCATACCTTTCGGAGGGCCGTCGTCTTCCAGCCGAAACCCGCGCCTATGTCGCGATGCTGGCTCCGCGCCTGGACGGCACGGCACCGCTCTCGACACCCACAGTCGTCGCCGATTGGCGCAAGGCTACGCTCTTCGCCGACAGATCTGCGGAGCATCCGCAGCGAAATGGCGACAATCCGGATGCTGGGCGAACGTCGCTTGAAGCGGGCTCAGCCGCCCCAGAGCCCGGCATTTTCGTTGCCCGGCCCGGCGCGGAGGCACGGCCATGACCGTGATCGCGGTTTCTCGGGCTCTGGAGGGCCGTGTCGGAAAGGCGGCGGAAGGGCGTGCTCGGACAACGGGCGGGAAGGAAAAAGGGCGAGATAAAAGCGCCTGCCACGAATGCCGCAAGTCCCTGACGGGACTGGCGTTTTCGTGTGCATGGCTTTCGGTCGTGTGCAGGTCGCGAGATTTTTACCTGCGATTTCAATACTCCGGCATGCACAGATGCGTTTCAGGCCTCGGATGGGGCTGCGAATGACCGAGACCGAGCGCGACTTCCGGATCCGACCGGGCAAACCCCGCAGCACCCGAACGCCGCGTTCCAAAGGCTTCGTGGACCAAGTCCTTCGCGCGGCTCAGAAGGCCGGGCATACCGGGCCGTCGCGCAGTCCGGGTCGTCCAGGGCGCTCGACCTTCGGGCGCGGCCATGGCCGGTTCGGGCGCAGCCGACTGTTCTCGCCCGCGCGTCGCGTTGTCGTCAAAGCCCGCATTGCCCGCCACAAGGGCCGGGCCTATCGCGCGGCCCCGCTCTCGACCCATCTCGCCTATCTGCGTCGCGAGGGGGTCAGCCGGGACGGCGGGAGGGGGCTGCTCTTCGATGCCGAGACAGACGGGCTCGACGGATCCGACTTCGCGACACGATGCGAGGAGGACCGGCACCATTTCCGTTTCATCATTTCGCCCGAGGATGCCGCAGAGATGGAGGACCTGCGCAGCTTCACCCGCGACCTTGCGCGCCGGATGGAGGCCGATCTCGGCACGCGGCTGGACTGGGTCGCCGTTGATCACTGGAACACCGATAACCCCCATGTGCATCTGATCGTCCGAGGCGTGGATGATCGTGGCGGCGATCTCGTGATCGCCCGCGACTACATCAGCAGCGGGCTGCGGTCCCGTGCCCAGGACCTGGTCGCGCTCGAGCTCGGCCCAAAGCCGGAGCATGAAATCCGGCACGCGCTCGAACGGGAAGTCACGGCAGAACGCTGGACGCGCCTCGACCGGGAGCTGCGCTATCAGGCCGACGATCTCGGTCTGCTCGACCTGCGCCCCTCAGCACCCGGACCCACGGACCCACAAATCCGCCGGTTGATGATCGGCCGACTTCAGCATCTTCGGAAACTCGGCCTCGCCTCGGAAGGTCGCCCCGGCGAATGGATGCTGGGGCTCGAGGCGGAACAGACGCTCCGTGATCTGGGCGAGCGCGGCGACATCATCAAGACGATGCACCGCGCTTTCGCCGAGCGCGGGCAGGACCGCGGCTTCTCGGACTTCGCGATCGACGCGGACGGGGCAGGGGACCCGATCATCGGGCGGCTGGTCGAGAACGGATTGCATGACGAGCAGTCCGGCACCGCCTATGCCGTGATCGACGGCACGGACGGACGCGCGCATCATGTCCGGTTTCGGAGCCTCGACGCCTTCGACCACGCGCCTGCGCCCGGGGGCATCGTTGAGGTCCGCCGCTTCGGGAGGGCGGGCGATCCGCGGCCAACGCTTGTCCTGGCCAACCGGTCCGATCTCGACCTGCAAGGTCAGATCACCGCCCCCGGCGCGACCTGGCTCGATCACCGGTTGGTCGAACGTTCCCGCATGCCGCTTGCCATGGGCGGGTTCGGGGCGGAGGTCCGGGACGCGCTCCATGCCAGGGCCGAGCATCTGGTGGACGAAGGGCTGGCCCAAAAGCAGGGACAGCGGATCATCCTGCAGCGCAATCTCCTCGCGACCCTGCGGCAGCGCGAACTCGATGCTGTCGGCCAGGCGCTCGTGACCGAGACCGGCCTGCCACATCGCCCGGCGAACTCCGGTGAGCGTGTGTCCGGCACCTACACCCGGCGACTCCGTCTGTCCTCCGGCCGCTACGCGATGATCGAGGGCGTCGGCCCTGATGGCGGGCGCCGTTTCCAGCTCGTCCCCTGGTCCCGCGAAATCGAGCCCCGCCTTGGCCAGCACATCGCTGGCATCGCGCGCAGCGGCGGCGGCATCGACTGGAGCCTCGGGCGCAAGCGTGGGCTCGGCATCTGAAGAAAGGACCCTGCCATGACCGCCACGAAAATCCTCTGGGGCCAGATCCTCGCCGTCTTCCTGATCGTGCTCACCACGACATGGGGAGCGACGCAATGGGTGGCCTGGAAGCTGGGGTTTCAGGCGCAGCTGGGCAGCCCGTGGTTCGAGGCTTTCGGCATGCCCATCTATCCGCCGCCCGCCTTCTTCTGGTGGTGGTATTTCTACGACGCCTATGCGCGCACGGTCTTCTGGGAGGGCGGCGCGATCGCGGCCTCGGGCGGCTTCATCTCCATCGCCGTGGCCATCACCATGTCCGTGATCCGGGCGCGCGAGGCCGCCGATGTCGATACCTATGGTTCGGCCCGTTGGGCGAACCGGTCCGAGGTTGAAGCAGCCGGGCTGCTCGGCTCCGACGGCGTTGTGCTCGGTAAGCTGGATCAGGATTACCTGCGCCATGACGGGCCAGAGCATGTACTCTGTTTTGCGCCGACCAGGTCAGGCAAGGGTGTGGGCCTTGTGGTCCCGTCGCTGCTAACCTGGCCGGGCTCCGCCATCGTCCATGACATCAAGGGCGAGAACTGGGACCTCACTGCCGGGTTCCGTGCGCGCCATGGAAGGGTGCTGCGCTTCGATCCGACCAGCATGTCGTCGTCTGCCTATAACCCCTTGCTCGAGGTGCGACGCGGCGAATGGGAGGTGCGTGACGTCCAGAACGTGGCCGACGTGCTGGTCGATCCAGAAGGCTCGCTGGAAAAACGCAACCATTGGGAAAAGACCTCGCACTCGTTGCTGGTCGGCGCGATCTTGCACGTGCTCTATGCCGAACGAGACAAGACCCTCGCCGGCGTTGCCGCTTTCCTGTCCGATCCGCGCCGTCCGATCGAGCAGACCCTCGAAGCGATGATGGCGGCGCGTCATCTGGGAGAGGCGGGCCCGCATCCGGTCATCGCCTCCACGGCCCGGGAACTGTTGAACAAGTCCGACAACGAACGCTCGGGCGTTCTGTCGACGGCCATGTCCTTCCTTGGCCTCTACCGCGACCCCGTCGTCGCCCATGTGACCCGGCGCTGTGACTGGCGGATCGACGATCTCATCGGCGCGGACCAGCCGACGACCCTCTACCTGGTCGTGCCGCCCTCGGACATCTCGCGCACCAAGCCGCTGATACGGCTGGTGCTGAACCAGATCGGCCGCCGCTTGACCGAAGACTTGAAAGACACGCGCCGCCGCCATCGTGTCCTGATGATGCTCGACGAGTTCCCCGCACTCGGGCGGCTCGACTTTTTCGAAAGCGCACTGGCCTTCATGGCGGGCTACGGGATCAAGAGCTTTCTGATCGCGCAATCGCTAAACCAGATCGAGAAGGCCTATGGTCAGAACAACGCCATCCTCGACAATTGCCATGTCCGGGTGAGCTTCGCTACGAATGATGAACGCACCGCCAAGCGCGTATCCGATGCACTTGGCACCGCGACCGAGATGAAGGCAATGCGCAACTACGCCGGTCATCGGCTGGCGCCCTGGCTGGGTCACCTCATGGTCTCCCGCTCCGAGACTGCGCGTCAGCTGCTCACGCCGGGCGAGATCATGCAGCTGCCGCCCGACGACGAAATCGTCATGCTCGCAGGCTCCCCGCCGATCCGCGCGAAGAAGGCGCGGTATTTCGAGGACAGGCGGTTTGTGGATCGCGTGGTTGCGCCGCCAGAACCGAAGCAAGGCACGGCGATGATGCAGGATGATCCATGGTCATCTCTCCCGACCATGGAAGCCGATACACCGACGGCCGCGTCGGCGCCGTCGACAAATGCAGATGAGGCGAACGCTGGTCTGCGCCGGGAGCCGGACTTGGCTGAGCATGTGGCCGTAGCCCCGGAAAAGACCGCAGAACCGGCGCGTGAGTTCGAGATGATGCTCGACGACGAACCGGAGGAGGCCGCACGGCAACGGCAGGCCCTACGGAAGCAGATGAGGCAGGTGGCCCGGCAGGCCTCTATGGACCGAAATGACGGCGTGGATCTCTGAGGACTGACCCATGCGCGACCGTCTCAACCTGTCCCTACCAGCCGAACTCATCGGGCGGATCAACGATATCGCCGACCGGAAACGCGTGACCCGTTCCGCCATCGTCGAGGCGGCGGTCGAATCCTTCCTCTCGCCTGATCATGCCGACATGCAGGAGGCCGCGCTAACGCGCCGCCTCGACCGCCTCTCACGGCAGGTCGCCCGTCTCGAACGCGATCAGCGGATCACAACCGAGACCCTCGCGCTCTTCGTCCGCTTCTGGCTGACCATCACCCCGCCTATTGCGCCGGAGCAGCAAGCCGCGGCGCAGGCCAAAGGGCGCGAGCGGTTCGATGGGTTCGTCGAGACGCTGGGCAAACGGGTGCAGAAGGGCCGGTGGTTTGCGGATGACGTGGTGGGGGATACAGAAAACGAAACGTAACAGGACTTCCGCGAAGATCGGTGAGAGCGGCTACGCAGCGCGAGCATCGCCCTAGTGGGGGCTTTTGGGCAGGGTCCGGTCTAAAGGTACGATCCCGAACAAGCCGAACGCGAATCTTAGGCAAGTCGCCCAAGCGGGCTGGCAGCATGCCGCGCTCTTGACTAGAGTAAGGTCAAGTCAGGCACCGGAACCGTCCCTAATTCAGTGGGCCAAAAAGAAACGGACAAAATGGCAGTCAAGAAATCAGATCTCTATTCATCACTTTGGGCATCTTGCAATGAACTCCGCGGAGGAATGGATGCGAGTCAATACAAAGACTACGTCCTGTTCATGTTGTTCATCAAATATGTTTCCGACAAATACGGCGACAGCGATGACTTGGAGCCACCAATCATCATTCCAAAGGGCGCGAGCTTTAATGACATGGCGGCCCTTACAGGCAATCCAAATATTGGAGATCTGATCAATACGCAGGTCATTCAGCCGCTTGTTGATGCTAACGAAATGCTGGCACGGACGGACTTTCCGGATTTCAACGATCCGAACAAGCTTGGCGAAGGCAATGACCGTGTTGACCGGCTTGGTCGTCTGATTTCCATATTCTCGAGTCCGGATCTGAATTTCGCGAAGAACCGGGCGGACCATGACGATATTCTCGGCGACGCCTACGAATACCTCATGCGCCATTTCGCGACCGAAAGCGGCAAGAGCAAAGGGCAGTTCTACACCCCGTCTGAGGTCAGCCGGATCATCGCCAAGGTGATCGGTATCTCGCCAAAGAACACCGTTGCCGGAACCACCGCATACGACCCGACATGCGGATCGGGCTCTCTGCTCCTCAAGGTCGCGGCCGAGGCCGGCAAGCGGATCACGCTCGAGGGCCAGGAAAAGGACGTGACCACCGCCGGTCTGGCCCGCATGAACATGATCCTGCATGACTTCCCGACGGCAAAGATCGTCGCGGGCAACACCCTGACGACCCCCAAGTTCCTCGAGGGGGAGCGCCTGCGGACATACGACTACGTCGTCGCCAATCCGCCGTTCTCGGACAAAGCCTGGAGCACCGGCTTCAGCTATGACGACAAGGGTGCGATTACGGACAAGCACAAGCGGTTCGAATGGGGTGCGCCGCCCAAGAAGCAGGGCGATTACGCCTATCTGCTGCACATCATCCGCACCATGAAAAGCAGCGGCAAGGCCGCCTGCATCCTTCCCCATGGCGTGCTGTTCCGTGGCAATGCCGAGGCCGGCCTGCGCGAGGCGCTGATCAAGTCCGGTTATCTCAAGGCGATCATCGGTCTGCCGCCGAACCTGTTCTTTGGCACGGGCATCCCGGCCTGTATCGTCGTCCTCGACAAGGAGAACGCCACCGCCCGGCGCGGCATCTTCATGATCGATGCATCCAAAGGCTTCCGCAAGGACGGCGCCAAGAACCGGCTGCGCGAGCAGGACATCCACCGCATCGTGGACACCTATCGCAAGGGCGCGGACGCGGCGGGCTACGCGCGCATGGTGCCGTTCGACGAAATCGCCGATCCGCGCAACGCCTTCAACCTGAACCTGGCGCGCTACATCGATACCTCGGAAGCCGAAGACATCCATGACATCGACGCGCATCTGCAGGGCGGCATCCCGCAACGGGACATCGACGCGCTGGACAGCTGGTGGAAGGTCATGCCGTCGCTGCGCGGTGAACTCTTCGAAGACCTGAGGCCCGGTTACCTGTCGCTGACCCGCCCGATCACCGAGGTGAAGGCGGGGATCGAAGAGCATGAGGAATTCCGCACCTTCACCGCCGCAGCCGCGGGAACCTTTGCCGCTTGGCGGGGCAGGACGGATGCGGCCTGCCGAGCCTTCGTGCCCGGTGATCAGCCGAAGGAACTGATCGAAACCATCTCGGAGGACCTGCTCGAAGCTTTCCGCAAGGTACCGCTGGTCGACCCCTATGATGTGTACCAACACCTGATGGATTATTGGGCCGAGGCGCTGCAGGACGACTCCTATGTCATCGCGGCAACTGGCTGGGTCGATGGTGCGCAACCGCGCGAGATCGTCAAGCGCAAGAACAAGGATGGCAAGCTGGCTTGGCCCGAGCCGGGCGATTACGTTATCGGGCGGCGGCGGTTCACGTCGGACCTCATCACGGCCCGCCTCATGGTGGCGCGGTTCTTCGCGGCCGAACAGGACGAGATCGATGCGTTCGATGTGCGGATCACGGAACTGGAGCAGGACCTTGCCGAGAAGCTCGAAGAGGGCGCTAGCGAGGATGGACTGCTGGCCGAGGTGATCGAGGGCGAGGGCGACAAGCAGAAGATCGCGGTTAAGGCGCTCAAGGCGCGCCTGAAAGAGATCGAGGGCGATCCGGACATGGCGGATGAACGGGAGGCGCTTGAAGCCTATCAGAAGGCGATTACAGCGCTCGACGCCATGAAGAAGAAGCGCAAGGCGGCGGACGATACTCTCTGGAAAAAGGTGCACGAGCGCTATGGCAACCTGACCGAGGACGAGGCGAAGACGCTGGTGGTCGCGGACAAGTGGCTCGACACCATCGAGGCCCGCGTGACCGATGAGGTGGTGCATGTGGCGCAAGCCCTGTCCGCCCGGGTCAAGGGGCTGGCAGAGCGCTACGCCAAGCCGCTGCCCGAACTGGAAAGAGAAGTTCAAGCTCTATCCGCCCGAGTGGCCAAGCATCTGGCTGCAATTGGCGCAACCACCGGTCAGGCAACGCAGCAAGCGGTTATTGGCCTGCTTTCTGGTCGTGTCAGGCTTCCCGGGTTCTCTGAGCCATGGCGGAAGGTGAAACTCGGTGATCACGTTACATTCATTCGCAATGGTGTTCACTCTCGCGCTCAGCTGACAATAAATGATGCCGTGCGCAACCTCCACTATGGGGACATTCACGTAGCCTCATCTATTCGGCTCGACTTGAGAAATGCGAGCATGCCGCGTCTGCCATCAGTGGAAGCAGCGCGCCTCGCAAGGCTTCAAGATGGCGATCTAGTTTTTGTGGATGCTTCGGAGGACCTTGCGGGTGTAGGAAAGTCTCTTGAAATTACTGGCGCTGAAGAAATCGAGGCAGTTGCCGGCCAGCACACAATTGCAGCGCGCTTCGACAAGGACGTAGTCGTCGATGGTTTTAAGGGCTACTTGCAGTACATACCTGATTTTTCATCACACCTTCGTAGATTGGCGGCGGGTACAAAAGTCTATGCAACCAATAGAAAACACATTGCTAGCGCTGAGATCGAACTCCCCGATCCAGATGAGCAGATTGAAATCGCAAATGTGTTGTCCGACATGGACGCCGAAATTGCCGCCCTCGAGGCTCGGCTCAACATAAGCCGGATGCTGAAGCACGCGATGATGCAGGCGCTGCTCACTGGCGGGGCAGATAGCGAGAGTGAACCCGAATACGCTCAGATTCAACTGGTTGCCGCCCATGCCTGAACGTCCCCGCAGCGAGCGCGTCACGCAGGACCGTCTGTTGGCCCACATCACCACGCCCGCAGACAAGGGCGGTCTCGGTTACCGGCACCTCGGCGATTGGTCAGGCCGCCCTGCCAACCGCTGCGTCGAACCCGACCTGCTGCGCGCGAACCTCTCCGCCCGCGGCTATTCCGATGACGAGATCAATGCCGCCCTGACGCGCCTGATGCAGGCGATCGAGGTGACCGGCACCACGCTCTATCAGGCCAACCTGCGCACCTACACGCTGCTGCGCTATGGCGTCGATGTGCAGACCTCGGTCGCCGCCCCGCACAAGACGGTGCACCTGATCGACTGGGACAACCCCGCCGCCAACGACTTCGCCCTCGCCGAGGAGGTGACCCTGAAGGGCGGCCACGAACGCCGCCCCGATCTGGTCGTCTACCTCAACGGCCTCGCTGTCGCGGTGATCGAGCTGAAACGCTCGTCCGTCGAGATCGGCGACGGCATCCGGCAGCTGATTTCCAACCAGGACGAGATTTTCAACGCCCCGTTCTTCGCCTCTGCGCAGCTTCTGCTGGCGGGCAGCGATGCACAGGGCCTGCGCTATGGCACGGTCGGCACGCCCGAAACGCTGTTCGTCGATTGGCGGGACGAAGAACCGCCTGCGGGAGACCTGCCTGCTGGTGCTCTGCTCGACCGTCCGGTCGCGCAGATGCTGCGCAAGGACCGGCTGCTCGACCTGATCCGAAACTTCGTGATTTTCGACGCGGGCATCAAAAAGGTCCCGCGGCAGCACCAGTTCGTCGGGGTGAAGCTGGCGCAGGAGCGGCTTGCGAAACGCGAGGGCGGCGTCATCTGGCACACCCAGGGGTCCGGCAAGAGCATCCTGATGGTGCTGCTGGCCAAGTGGATCCTCGAACGCGAACCGGATGCCCGCGTGCTGGTCATCACCGACCGCGACGAGCTCGACAAGCAGATCGAGGGCGTGATGCGGAACGCGGGTGTGGTCGCGGCCGATGCGCCGTCGCCACGGGTGACGCGCCGCGACGAGTTCGTGAGCTGGTTGGGCGCACCGTCGCCTCGCCTGATCTGCGCCTTGATCCACAAGTTCGACACGACCGATCTGTCCGGGCCGCCCCCGAACGTCACCGGCCGGTTCTACGTGTTCGTCGACGAGTGCCATCGCACCCAGGGCGGCGACATGAACAAGCAGATGAAGCGCTGGCTCGAGGGCGCCATCTTCGTCGGTTTCACCGGAACCCCGCTGCTGCGGAAGGACCGGCAGACCACGCGTGAAGTCTTCGGCACCTACATCCACACCTACAAGTTTCAGGAAGCGGTCCGGGACAAGGTCGTGCTCGACCTGAAATACGAAGCGCGCGACGTGCCGCAGCGCATGACAAACCCGGCCGCAATCGACGCTTGGTTCGAGAAGAAGACCAAGAACCTCAACAACTTCCAGAAGGCGGTGCTGCGGAAACGTTGGGCCAACATGGAGGAGCTTCTCAGCGCGACAGAGCGAAAACGCCGGATCGTCGCGGAGATCGTGCAGGACTTCGATCTGAAGCCGCGGCTGAGCGACGACAGGGGCACAGCAATCCTGGTGGCCTCCTCGATCCGCGACGCCTGCGAGTTCTACCGCGAGTTCCAGAGCACCCGGCTTGGGCCGCATGTGGGTATCGTCACGTCCTTCGAGCCGAACCACAATGCGATCTCGCGAGAGCCCGCCAACAGCGACGAACGGTACAAGTACGACACCTACACGAAATTCGTGCTGAAGGGCGGCCAGAGCACGACAGCCTATGAGACCGAGGTCAAGCGGCGCTTCATCGAAGAACCCGCGAACATGAAGCTGCTGATCGTGGTGTCCAAGCTCCTCACCGGCTTCGACGCGCCGAGTTGCAGCTACATCTACCTCGACGACACGCTGCGGGACCACACGCTGTTTCAAGCGATCTGCCGGACCAACCGGATTGATGGCGATGACAAGGATTACGGTCACATCGTCGACTTCAAGGAGCTGTTCGGCGACGTCCAGCACGCGATCGCGGTCTACAGCTCGGATGAACTCGATCTGGATGCGGGCAGCGGCGGCGACAACAACGTCGAGATCAAGAACTGGATCGAAGAGGGGAAGGCGCGCCTCGACGCGGCGCGCGAAGCGCTCCACTATCTCTGCGCCCCGGTGCCCCCGCCGAGAGAGGTTGAGCAGTTCCTGCGGTATTTCTGCGGTGATGCCGCCGATCCGAATGCCCTGACCGAGACCGAGGCTCTGAGGATCTCGTTTTACAAATCCGTGGCGTCGTTCGTTCGAGCCTACGCTGCCATCGCGCAGAACTTGGACGACGCAGGGTATTCGCCCTCCGAACAGAGCGACATCCAGCGCGATGTCGATTTCTACAGTGATCTCAGGGCCGCCATCAAAAAGCATTCGGGCGAAGAACTCGACATCAAGCCTTATGAAGCCGACATGCGGCATCTGCTGAACACCTACATTCAGGCCGATCCTGCCCAAGCGCTGGGTGCGTTGTCCAACGTGTCGCTTACCCAAGCCATCATCGAAACCGGAATCCATGATGCGATCGCCAAGCAGCTGAATGAAAAAGGGAAGCTGTCGAAGAACGCGGTGGCCGAAGGCATCATCAACAATATCCGGAAAACCATCATCCGCGATCAGCTGACAGACCCTCGCTTCTATGATGAGATGTCCAAGCTCCTCGAGGATCTGATCCAGCAAAGCCGCGACAGCGCGAAGGCCTATGAGGATTTCCTGAAGAAGGCTGAGGATTTGGTCCGCAAGATGGCGGCGCGGGATGCGGGTCCTGACCTGCCTGCAAGCCTTTCGGGCAATCGCGAAGCCGTGGTGATCTACAATAACCTTCCAGACCTTCCCGCTGCAGGGTTCGTTGTCCCTGCGGACGACGACCAAAGAGCGGATCTGGCGCTAGAAATCGACCGCACCGTACGAGAACACGCCCCTGCCGGTTGGAAAGGTGATCCAGTCCGCGAACGGGAGGTTAAGAACGTTCTTTTCCCGCTCTTCAATCGAGATCGCGACGCGACGCTCGCTATGTTCGAAATCATCAAGAACCAATCGGGGTATTGATGGGTGAAGTGATCGAAATCGGCGATCTGGCCATCGACGTGACCAGGAAGGACGTCAAGAACGTCCATCTGTCGGTCCATCCCCCCGATGGGCGCGTTACACTCGTTGCACCGACATCCACCAGGATCGACGTCGCCCGCGCCTATGCGATCACCAAGATCGGCTGGATTCGTCAGCAGCAAGGAAAGCTCGCACAGCAGGCTCGAGAGGCACCAAGGCAATTTGTCGGGCGCGAAACTCACTACCTATGGGGCCGCCGACATCTTCTTCGGGTTACGGAATGTGAGGGCAAGCCTGCAGTGCGCCTGGATCATCGAACGATTCATCTTCAAGTGCGCCCTGAAAGCACTCTGGAGACCCGTGCGAAGGTGGTACACAATTGGCACCTCAAGCTTCTTCACGCCGCGGTCCCCCCCTTGATCAAGAAGTGGGAAAGCCGGATTGGTGTCGAAGTCCAAGGCTATTTCCTGCAGCGCATGAAGACCAAATGGGGAAGCTGCAACGCGGAACGGCAGACCATTCGTCTGAATACGGAGTTGGTCAAGAAACCCCGAGATTTGCTGGAGTACGTCGTGGTTCACGAGATGATCCATATACTCGCACCGACCCATAGCCCAAGGTTCTTCGATCTCTTGTCAACGCACTATCCGAGCTGGTCCGAGGCGCGCACTGAATTGAACGAGTTGCCCATCCCGGCACTCTGAGCGGTCCGTCACAAGACTCGCAACACCTCCCCGTTATCCAGCCGCTTCACGTAATCGACTGCCGTACCGTTCCAGTGGTACGCGAAATGCGCCCCTTGGGTCGGGATCGGGATCACGTCGGGCCAGAAAACGGCGATGCACTGGCCCTCGGGAAAGCGGACGCTGGGCCAGGTAATGCCGTTCGACCCCGCCGCACGACGTTCGGCTCCGAAGATCTGCGAAGCGTGGTAGTCGTCCTGATCCAGCAGATCGGCGCGGCCCGTGGCGTCATCGAGATCGGTGTCGACCGAGCCGATCAGTTCGCGGAATTGCGAGGTCCAGCCCGGCGCCTCCTCCGTGGCGCGCATGAAGCGGGCGTGGTGGTGGACGGTCTCGGCAATCGCCACCTCGGTGCGGTCACCCGTATAGTAGAGGCCGAAGCTGCCGTCCGAAAACCGACCCGGCCGGAGCGACGAGCAATGCACGAAGGGCGCCATCACCCAGCTCGCACCGGTGCCGGTCACGCGCCTCGCGACGGGCACCTTGGACAGATCGCCGATGCTCTCGCGGATGCGCGGGTTGAACTTGGCTTCGGCAGAGGCCAGCGCCTCCCAGTCGGCCGGATCGGCGATGTCCTCGAAAAGGTCGATCGGCGGGTGGATGGTACGAATGATGCGGACCGTGCGCGACCAAGTCACGCGCCGGACAGGCACATTCACCAGGCTCCCCGTTCGGCGTCGAGATAGGCGCGCAGGTCGATCAGGTCGGTGATCTCGCCCCGGAGCATGACGTCCAGCGCGCTCCGGCCCGCGAAGGCGGCGTTCGATTTGCGGATCCAGGCATAGCCCCGGGCAGGGTCGGTGAAGAGATAGCGCAGCACCTTGTGGATACCCATCAGGATCGCCATGCGCGCGCGCAGGTCGCGGTCGATCCGGCCGATATCGCCGGTCTTCCAGCGCGCCCAGGTGCGCTGCGCCATGTCGCCCAGCAGGGTGCGGGCTTCCGCATCCGTCAGCTCCCAGGCGCGGAACAGGTTGACGGTGGTGCGCGCCAGCGCCGCCGCCTCCTCGTCGGTGATGACGGGAAGATCGGTGCGAGCGAGAACGGGTTGGACCGTGGCGAATTGCATGGCTTTCTCCTTTGGCATAAATATAAATATTTCATGCCAAAAGGCAAGGTACGCTTTGGGTTGTGGGTCAGAGTGCGTCCAGCCCATTTTCCTGTCTTTGCACGCCAGAGCCCTACGCCCCTTGAAGACGTGTTGAGCGAAGCCGGTTTCCGGTTTTCTTGATGGACCCGATCCAGGGCCGCAAGTCGGTGGCCACTCACGGAACGAGGACAGCATGGCAGAGGCAGCACAGAAACTGGAAGCGATGGCACGTGGCGCGCGGATGCTGCGCACGGCGCTTGGGCCCGCCATCGCCGGGTTTCTGGAAGACCCGATGACTGTCGAGGTCATGCTCAATCCCGACGGGCGGCTTTGGATCGATCGGCTCTCCGAGGGGCTCTCCGACACTGGCGCCACCCTGTCGCCCGCCGATGGCGAAAGGATCGTGCGGCTCGTCGCCCATCACGTTGGGGCCGAGGTGCATGGCGCGCGGCCGCGTGTCTCGGCCGAGTTGCCCGAGACCGGCGAGCGTTTCGAAGGGCTCCTGCCGCCCGTGGTCACCGCGCCCTGTTTCGCGATCCGCAAACCCGCCGTCGCGGTATTCACGCTGGCCGACTACGTCACTTCCGGGACCATGACCGAGATCCAGGCGGCGCTGTTGCGCGAGGCCGTTGCCGCGCGGGCCAATATCCTCGTGGCGGGCGGGACCTCCACCGGAAAGACGACGCTGACCAATGCGCTTCTGGCCGAAGTGGCCGGATCGTCCGACCGCGTCGTGATCATCGAGGACACGCGCGAGCTGCAATGCACAGCCCCGAACCTCGTCGCGCTGCGCACCAAGGACGGGGTCGCCTCGCTCTCCGATCTCGTCCGCTCCTCGCTGCGTCTGCGCCCCGACCGCATTCCCATCGGAGAGGTGCGCGGGGCCGAGGCGCTGGACCTGTTGAAAGCCTGGGGCACCGGGCATCCCGGCGGGATCGGCACCATCCATGCGGGTTCGGCCCTCGGCGCCCTGCGCCGGATGGAACAGCTCATTCAGGAGGCCGTGGTCACCGTGCCGCGCGCCCTCATCGCCGAGACCATCGATCTCATCGCCGTCCTCTCCGGGCGCGGGGCCAACCGCCACCTCGCCGAACTCGCCCGCGTCGAAGGGCTGGGACCGGACGGCGATTACCGCATCACCCCGGCGGCGCAGCCGACCGGGACGGAAACCGACACAGGAGAGTCTTCATGACCCGATCCCTTCATCGGCTGCGCGCTAAGGCCGCCCATGCCGTCACCTACGCCACTGTCACCCTTATGCTGGCCGGACCCGCCCGCGCGGCAGGCTCTTCCATGCCTTGGGAGGCGCCGCTGCAATCGATCCTCGAGTCGATCGAGGGGCCGGTTGCCAAGATCATCGCCGTGATCATCATCATCGTCACCGGCCTCACTCTGGCCTTCGGTGACACCTCCGGGGGCTTTCGCCGTCTGATCCAGATCGTCTTCGGCATCTCCATCGCCTTCGCGGCGAGTTCGTTCTTCCTGAGCTTCTTCAGCTTCGGCGGCGGAGCGCTGATCTGATGGTGACGACCGGTTCACCGCAGGGGAACGCGGCTTTCCAGTGGAAAGCCGCGAGGGAGGAACGCCATGAGCGGTAGCGAATGGCCAACCTTCGAGCAGTTGGCGGACGTGCCGGGCTTCACCGTCCCGGTCCATCGTGCGCTGACCGAGCCGATCCTGCTGGCCGGTGCGCCACGGGCCTTCGCGATCCTGAACGGGACGCTGGCCGGGGCCATCGGGCTCGGGCTGCAACTCTGGGTCGCCGGGATCGTCATCGGCCTTCTGGGCCACGTCGTGGCGGTCTGGGCCGCGCGGCGCGATCCGCTCTTCGTCGAGGTCGGGCGCCGCCATCTGCGGCTTCCCGGTCATCTCGAGGTCTGAGGGCGCGCCCATGATGAACCTCGCGGAGTATCGCCGGAAAGGAACGCGGCTGGCGGATTACCTGCCCTGGGCGGCGCTGGTGGCCCCCGGCGTGGTGCTGAACAAGGATGGCAGCCTGCAGCGCTCGGCCCGATTCCGCGGCCCCGATCTCGACAGCGCGGTCGCCGCCGAACTCGTGGCCGTGGCGGGCCGTATCAACAACGCCTTCCGCAGGCTCGGCTCCGGCTGGGCGATCTTCGTCGAAGCGCAGCGCGTCCCGGCGGCCGACTATCCCGACAGCCGCTTTCCCGATCCGGCCTCGGCGCTGCTCGATGCCGAGCGCCGCGCGGGCTTCGCCGAGCAGGGGGCGCATTTCCAGTCGGATTATCTTCTGACCTTCCTCTACCTGCCGCCCGCCGAGGAGGCCGCGCGGGCCGAGACCTGGCTCTATGAAGGTCGCAACAAGACCGGCATCGATGCGGGCGAGGTGCTGCGCGGGTTCATCGACCGCACCGATAGGGTGCTGGCGCTCTTCGACGGGATCATGCCCGAATGCCGCTGGATGGATGACAGCGAAACGCTGACCTACCTGCATTCCACGATCTCGACGCAGGCCCACCGGGTCCGCGTGCCGGAAACCCCAGCCTATCTCGACGCGCTCCTGGCCGACCAACCGCTCACCGGCGGGCTGGAGCCCCGGCTGGGGGACGCCCACCTGCGCGTTCTCACTCTGTCGGGCGTCCCGACCGCCACCACGCCCGGGATCCTCGACGACCTTAACCGGCTGGCCTTTCCCTATCGCTGGGCGACCCGCGCGATCCTGATGGACAAGATGGAGGCCGCGCGGATGGTCGCCCGCATCCGCCGCCAATGGTTCGCCAAGCGCAAATCCATCGCCGCGATCCTGAAAGAGGTGGTGACCAACGAACAATCGGCGCTGGTCGACACGGACGCCGCCAACAAGGCCACGGATGCCGACATGGCCCTGCAGGAACTCGGCGCCGATATCGCGGGCGAGGCCTATGTCACGGCGACCCTCATCGTCTGGGACGAGGACCCGCGCCGCGCCGACGAGAAGCTGCGCCTCGTCGAGAAGGTCGTGCAGGGCCGGGACTTCACCGCCATGGTCGAGACGGTCAATGCCGTCGACGCCTGGCTCGGCTCGCTGCCCGGGCAGGCTTACGCCAATGTCCGCCAGCCGCCGCTCTCCACCCTGAACCTCGCCCATATGATCCCCCTCTCCGCCGTCTGGGCCGGGGAGGAGCGGGATGCCCATTTCGACGGCCCGCCGCTGCTCTACGGCAAGACCGAGGGCGCGACGCCGTTCCGGCTGTCGCTCCACGTGGGCGACGTCGGCCACACGCTGGTCGTCGGGCCGACCGGGGCCGGCAAATCCGTGCTGCTGGCGCTCATGGCGCTGCAGTTCCGCCGCTATCCGGGCGCCCAGGTCTTCGCCTTCGATTTCGGGGGCTCGATCCGCGCCGCCGCCCTCGCTATGGGCGGCGACTGGCACGATCTCGGTGGCGAGCTGACGGAGGGTGCGGAGGCGACGGTCTCCCTCCAGCCGCTCGCGCGCATCGACGATCCCGCCGACCGCTCTTGGGCCGCGGGCTGGATCGGCGGGATCCTTGCCCGCGAAGGTATCGCGATCACACCGGAAGTGAAGGAGCATCTCTGGTCTGCGCTGACCTCGCTGGCCTCGGCTCCGATCGGCGAACGCACGATCACCGGTCTCGCGGTCCTGCTGCAATCCTCCGACCTGAAACAGTCCCTGCGGCCCTATTGCCTAGGTGGAGCTCATGGGCGGCTTCTGGATGCCGAGACCGAAGAGCTCGGCGCGGCCTCGGTCCAGGCCTTCGAAATCGAGGGGCTGGTCGGCACCGCCGCGGCGCCGGCGGTCCTCTCCTATCTCTTCCACCGCATCGGCGACCGGCTCGACGGGCGCCCGACGCTTCTGATCATCGACGAGGGCTGGCTCGCGCTCGATGACGAGGGCTTCGCGGGCCAACTCCGCGAATGGCTGAAAACGCTGCGCAAGAAGAACGCCTCAGTGATCTTCGCCACTCAATCGCTCTCGGATATCGACGCCTCCGCCATCGCGCCCGCGATCATCGAGAGCTGCCCGACCCGGTGGCTCTTGCCCAACGAACGCGCCATCGAGCCCCAGATCACCGCGATCTACCGCCGCTTCGGCCTCAATGACCGGCAGATCGAGATCCTGGCCCGCGCCACGCCCAAGCGGGACTACTATTGCCAATCGCGGCGCGGCAACCGGCTTTTCGAGCTCGGTCTCTCGGAAATCGGCCTCGCGCTCTGTGCAGCCTCCTCCAAATCCGACCAGACCCTGATCTCGGAGATCCTCGCGGAGCATGGGCGCGAAGGCTTCCTGGCCGCCTGGCTCGAATCCCGTGGCGTCGGCTGGGCCGCCGAGCTGATCCCGGAGCTGACCAATCTTGCGCTGGAGCCCGAGGCGCCGGAACCCGAAATCCCTCAAGTCCCCGAACCCGCAAAGGAGACCATCCCATGACCCGTGCCGCCCATCGCCTGTCCCGCCTCGCCAGCGCCTCCACGCTCGTCCTGACGCTCGCAGCCCCCATCGGTCTTTCGCCGATCTTCGCGACGCCCGCCCAGGCTTTCTTCTTCGGTGGGGGCGGGCGCATTGTCTACGACCCGCGCAATCACGCCGAGAACATCCTCTCCGCGGCCCGGGCGCTCGAGCAGATCAACAACCAGATCACCCAGCTGCAGAACGAAACGCAGATGCTGATGAACCAGGCCCGCAACCTCGCGAGCCTGCCCTATTCGTCGCTGCAGGCGCTGCAGCAGAATGTGGACCGGACACGACAGCTCCTGTCCCAGGCGCAGAACATCGCCTTCGACGTCGCCCAGATCGACCAGGTCTTCCAGCAGGACTATGCCAACATCCCCATGGCCGCGCCCGAGGCGCAGCTTCTGGCCGATGCGCGCTCCCGCTGGGAAAACACCGTCGGCGGGCTGCAGGACGCGCTGCGCGTGCAGGCGGGCGTCGTCGGCAATCTCGATGGTCAGCGCGCCGAGCTCTCCGCCCTGGTCGGCGAAAGCCAGTCCGCCGTCGGTGCCCTGCAGGCGACCCAGGCGGGCAACCAGCTCCTCGCGCTGCAATCCCAGCAGATCGCCGACTTGATCGCCGTCGTGGCCGCTAATGGCCGCGCTTCGGCGCTCGTGGAGGCCGAGCGGTCCGCCGCGGCCGAACAGGGCCGGGTCCAGCGCGAGCGCTTCCTTACCCCGGGCGCGGGCTACCAGCCCGGCAATGCCCGGATGTTCAACAACTGAAGGAGCCAGGCCCATGGAGGGATCGGTCCTCGCCCGCATCGCGGCCATCGTCTTCGTCGCCATCGCGATCACAGCGGCGCTGGTGGAAATGGGCCGGGACGAGGAAGGGCAGGCGGCGCGTCCGGCGGCTTTGCCTCTACCGGAGGTCGATCCCTTGCGGGCTGAACAACGACGCTGCCAGGAGCTGGGCGCGGCCGCGGCCTCCGATCCCGGCTGCTTCGCCGTCTGGGCCGCAACCCGCGACCGCTTCCTAGGGCGCGACAGGGCCGGAGGCGAGTGAGCCATGGGCGGCACCGGCGTCATCGACACCTTTCTCGGGGTCTTCACCTCCTATATCGACTCTGGCTTCGGGCTGCTGGGCGGCGAGGTGGCCTTTATCGCCAGCACGCTGATCGTGATCGACGTGACGCTGGCGGCCCTCTTCTGGGCCTGGGGCGCCGATGACGACATCATCGCCCGCCTCGTGAAAAAGACCCTCTTCGTCGGCGTCTTCGCCTGGCTCATCTCCAACTGGAACAGCCTTGCGGCAATCGTTTTCGACAGCTTCGCGGGACTGGGGCTGCTGGCCTCCGGCACCGGGTTTTCGCCCGCCGACCTCCTGCGCCCGGGACGGGTGGCGCAAACCGGTCTCGATGCCGGGCGGCCGCTTCTGGAGTCGACCGCCGACCTCATGGGCTTCGTCGCCTTCTTCGAGAACTTCATCCAGATCGCCTGCCTGCTTTTCGCCTGGGCGCTGGTGCTCCTGGCCTTCTTCCTCCTCGCCGTGCAGCTTTTCGTCACGCTGATCGAGTTCAAGCTGACAACCCTCGCGGGCTTCGTGCTGATCCCCTTCGGTCTCTTCGGCAAGACCGCCTTCATGGCCGAGCGGGTGCTGGGCAATGTCGTCTCCTCCGGCATCAAGGTGCTGGTGTTGGCGGTGATCATCGGCATCGGCTCGACGCTCTTCGGCCAGTTCACCGCCGGCTTCGGCGGCGTGACCCCCACCATCGACGAGGCCATGGCGATCGTGCTGGCCGCGCTCTCGCTTCTCGGTCTCGGCATCTTCGGCCCCGGCATCGCCACGGGCCTTGTCTCCGGCGGGCCGCAACTGGGCGCGGGGGCCGCCGTCGGCACCGGGCTCGCCGTGGGCGGTGCCACCGTCGCGGCGGGTGGCGGGGCCCTGCTCGGCGCCCGCGGGGCCGGGGAACTG
Organism: Sulfitobacter sp. PR48; assembly: GCF_028807335.1. NCBI lineage: Bacteria > Pseudomonadati > Pseudomonadota > Alphaproteobacteria > Rhodobacterales > Roseobacteraceae > Sulfitobacter > Sulfitobacter sp. PR48. Next base: position 166,591 of record NZ_JARAMM010000009.1, read on the forward strand.
GCCTCGGGCGGGGCCGCCGCCACGCGTGGGGCTGCCGCCGCCACGGGCGCGGCTTCCACCGCCTATAGCCTCGGATCGATCGGCCAGAGCGGGGCTGCCGGGGTCGCCGCCGGTTTCGGCGGCGTGGCGCGGGCAGGGGGTGCGGCCGCAATTTCGCCCCTGCGCCGGGCCGCGGCTTCGGCCTCAGGAGCCCTTAAGGCAAGCCATGCCGCAGGTTCCCGCGCTGGCTTCGCCGCCACCGGCGGCTCCTCCTCGCTCGGTAGCGGGACAGGCGCGTCGACCGCCATGTCCGCCCCGACAGGCAGTCCACCGGCCTGGGCGCGCTCCATGCGCCGCAGCCAGGCCATGAGCCATGGCGTTTCCGCCGCCACTCACGCGCTGCGCGCCGGGGACAGCCCCGGCTCCGGTGCCTCTGTTTCCCTCTCTGAAAGCGACCGCCCATGAGCCTCTTCAAACGCGCCGCCGCGCATTACGGCAAGACCCCGGAACCCGAGACCCCCTACCAGAAGGCCGCCCAGGTCTGGGACGAGCGCATCGGTTCCGCCCGGGTGCAGGCGAAGAACTGGCGCCTCATGGCCTTCGGCTGCCTGGTCCTCGCGGGCGGTTTCGCCACGGCGCTGGTCTGGCAATCGGCGCGCGGCACCGTCGTGCCCTACGTTGTCGAGATCGACCGCCACGGCGAAGCGCGCGCCGTCGAGGCCGCCAGCGCAGGGTATCGTCCGAGCGATCCGCAGATCGCCTGGCATCTCGCCCGTTTCATCGAGGAGGTCCGGGGCCTACCGGCCGATCCCATCGTCGTCCGGCAAAACTGGCTGCGGGCGTATGAGTTCACCACCGACCGCGGCGCGCTGGCGCTGAACGACCATGCCCGCGCCAATGATCCCTTCACGAGGGTGGGGGAGGACCAGGTCTCGGTCGAGGTCTCGAGCGTCATTCGTGCCTCGCCCGACAGTTTCCGGGTGGCATGGTCCGAGCGGCACTACGAAAACGGCCAGCTCGCCCGCACCGAGCGCTGGACCGCGATCCTGACCATCGTGATCGACCCGCCGCGCACGGCCGAGCGCCTGCGCGCCAACCCCCTCGGAATCTATGTGAACGCGATCAACTGGTCGCGGGAGATGAGCCAATGACCCGACCTATCCTGCCCGCCGTGCTCCTCGCCACCACGCTTCTCGCCGGCTGCGCCAGCGACCAGCCGCCCGCATTCGCCTATGACGATGCGGTCCCACCCTTGCCGTCACCGCCTGCCACGGCACCCGACGACCGGCCGCGCACGCTCCATGTCCCGCCCCCCTGGACACCGAGCCGGGGCGGGGAGGCGGCCGCGACACCCGTCGCGCAGGTCGGCAATGCCAATGCGGCCGCCCGGGTCGAGCCGCGCCAGGCCGGGTATTTCAACGCGATCCAGATCTACCCCTGGTCCGAGGGCGCGCTCTATCAGGTCTACGCCGCCCCGGGTCAGATCACGACCATCGCCCTCGAACCCGGCGAACGCCTGGCGGGCACCGGCCCGATCGCGGCAGGGGACACGGCGCGCTGGATCATCGGCGACACCGAAAGCGGCGCGGGTCGCGACACGCGCGTCCTCGTCCTCGTGAAACCCACACGGCCCGATATCCGCACGAACCTGGTGATCTCGACCGACCGTCGCACCTACCTGATCGAGCTCAACGCCAGCGAAGAAACCTGGATGCCCGCCATCTCCTGGGCCTATCCGCGTGCGCCCGAGACCCCGCGCGTCGTGCAGGCCACGCCGCGTATCCCGTCCGCGCATGCGCGCAATCACCGCTACGGGCTGCAGGGCGACAGCCCGCCCTGGCGGCCGGTTTCGGTCTTCGACGACGGGCGCCGGGTCTATGTCGTCTTCCCGCGTGGCATCGCCCAGGGCGAAATGCCGCCGCTCTTCGTGCTGGGCTCCGATGGCGAGTTGGAGATGGTCAACTCCCGGATCCACGGCAATGTGCTGATCGTCGACCGGCTCTTCGGCGCGGCAGAGCTGCGCCTAGGACGCGGTCCCCGGCAGGAGGTGGTCCGCATTGTAAGGATCGAACCCCAGACCGAGACGACCGTGGTCCAGCACGATGCGGAGCAGGGGACATGAGCGAGACATCGACCGATACCGCCGCCGCCATGCGCCTGCGCGCCGATCCGCCGCGCGTGACGCGGATTTCGCGAAAGGTGATCATCGCGCTCGGCGCTGTCGCGGGCCTTGGGATTGGTGCCGCGCTGATCTACGGGCTGCAACGCCCGGACCGGACAGCCGCCCCGGAGGAACTGATCACCACGGACCGACGCCAGCCCGCCGATGGTCTCCGCGATCTGCCCGGTAGTTATGACGCGATCCCACGGCTTGGTCCGCCCCTGCCGGGCGACCTCGGGGGTGGCATCCTTGACGCGCAGCAACGCGGCCAGCCCGTCACCGCGCCGAGCCTCGCGCCCCCGACCATGGACGCGGCGGAGCAGCAACGACTTGCGGAACTGGAAGCCGCCCGTGTCAGCGACCTTTTCTTCCAGACGCGGTCCGGGGCACCCGCGCCCACAGGGTTCCAGATGCCGTCTACGGTACCGGGGATCGGTTTGGCCGCTGCACCGGAAACCAATCCGCGCCAGGCCTTCCTGACCGTGCCGATCGACCGCCGCACGGTCGCCCCCGACCGCGTGCAGCCGCCAGCGTCTCCGTACCTCCTGCAGGCAGGTTCCGTCATTCCGGCCGCGCTGATCACCGGGATCCGCTCCGACCTTCCCGGTCAGATCACCGCGCAGGTGACCCAGAACGTCTATGACAGCCCCACCGGCAGCCTTCTTCTGATCCCGCAGGGCACCCGCCTGATCGGCGCCTATGACGACAGCGTAACCGTCGGCCAGCGTCGCGTGCTCCTGGTCTGGACTAGGCTGATCTTCCCGGATGGACGATCTCTCGTTCTCGAACGCCAGCTCGGAGCGGATACGTCGGGCTATGCCGGTCTCGAGGACCGCGTCGACAATCACTGGGGCAGCATCTTGCGCGCCGCAGGGCTATCGACCCTGCTTGCCGTCGGGGCGGAGCTTTCCCTCGACGAGGAGGATCGCCTCGCCCGCGCCCTCCGCGACGGGGCCCTCGACACGATCAACGAGGCCGGGCAGCGCATCGTTCAACGCCAGCTGGAGGTCCCGCCGACCCTCACCATTCGCCCGGGCTTCCCCGTCCGGGTGATCGTCACGCGCGATCTTGTCTTCGCGCCACCCGGAGGCTGACATGACCAAGCTGAAACTCGGACCGATCCCGGACGACAAGCAGTTGAAACTGACCGTGGAACTGCCGGCCGAGCTGCATAGCGACCTGATCGCCTATGGGCAACTCCTCGGACGAGAAGCGGGGCAGGGACCAATCGAACCGAAGAAGCTGGTGGTACCCATGCTCGAGCGGTTCATCGCGACGGATCGTGGCTTCGCCAAGGCGCGGCGTTCTCTCCCCAAAACGGAAGTATCGAAGCACAGCAATTGATCAGTCGCTCTAGGTTCCCCACGGAACCAAGGCGGCAAACCGAAAAATGGTTACATCGGTCTGGCGACGGATGGTGGCGAGTTTTATTTTTGTTCAATTAGTTGTGCGATGCCGTTTGCAGTTCGTGTTTACGTCCGGACCGGGTGATTGCGCGTCGCGCCGCATGGTTTTCGTATCGTCGCTGCGTTGCCAGGCAGAGGATTATGTGTCCGGATCGTCGCGAAGCGAGGAGGGTATTGATCGAGGCAATGCTCGACGCCGATATCTCCTCCGCAACCCAGATACTCAGCCCATGCAGCTCCATGAACAATCGTGCGACGGAGGCGGCGGTCGCTTATGTCGCCCGGGCATCCACTTGGAGACGGAATATAGTATCCTTGGCCTGATCTCTGCACTTCAGCCAAGGGTAGAAGCAACGTCACCCTCTTGGGTCTTCCAATCGATCCGCGATAGACCCTGCAAGACTAGGCCTACGGTCTTGTTAACCTGGATTGTGCCGCCGGACGTGCAGCAGGCGAAGAGCTTGCGGTTCTGCTCTGACGTAAGGCCGTTCCAAGGCCAAGCGGAGGTCGTCAAACCACGATTGTACAGGAAACTCCGTACGTCGGATAAGGTGCGCGGGCTGATGGATATTCCGGGTATTTCAAACTGAGCGGCAAATGGCTCAATTGCGTCGGCGAACTCGGAAAAGGCGGAAGGTTTCAGGCATTGTTCGAGGTTCACAGGTGCATTGTCGAGGCCGAGGAGCTGACCAACGGCCCGTGCGGCACCTTTAGAGCAACCGAGCACATAGACCGGCTTTTTAAGCGCGAGCGCGATCATCACTTCCTCGGCGATTCCTGCCATGCGCCCCCAACTTTGGCCATCATCCTTGCCACCTAGCACCACCAGAGCACTGACATCTTGCAGCACGCGCACCCGCAATCTGAACAGGCTCAATGCCCAAGCCACATGCCGTTGCGGTTGGTAGTCTGGTTCTGAATCAGTTGGCAAAGCTTCGAAGTAGCCTTCAGTCGGGAGTCCCATTTTATCTAGGTCTTCGGTGCCAATCGTATCGAGGGGGATGAATTCGACGTCATTGTCCCCGGAGTCGCCTGGGTATTTTTGGGACGCAGGATGGCCCAGATAGCTGCGGACCCGGGCGCGCGCGTCGGCATCAGGGAAGAGCTCCTGCGGCACCTTCTTTACGGTGTCCACTACCTGCTGGAGAGTACCATCCTGCGACAATAGGGCGCCGGCATAGGCAAGCGTTGCTCCACTGCGAAGCAACTGCTGCGTCAGTTCCATGAGCATTGGATTCGACTTGGGTTGGTTCAAGCCAGCCGACAATCCAATCACTCGTCCATCTAGCACGCCGCGGCTCAAGTGTTGGCCAAGGATGGCTTCGGGAAGGTCGGGCTTACCCTTTTTCTTGTCCCAGGCGGCGACGAGTGTTCGGAGCGATCGGTTCCCGTGGACGAAATGACCATCCGAGAGGATCTGACGGATTTTGGCATCATCGATCCGTGACGGGTCATCTTCCAGTTCACGTCTCAGCGACAGCGCGCGCGGGACGATCCGGTCGTCGCCAAGATCGTTGACCCCGCCAATATCGACCGATCCGCGCAGGCGGCTGATAAAATCAGGTACTTTGCGCGCCCGATAAGTTTCAGGGTCGATTTGTGCGCGCTGATTGAACTCATCGAGTGAATTCGCAGTGCCCCCCGCGAAAAAGAAAACGGCCTTTCCAAGAGTCAAAGGCTTTCCGTGGACCTGAACAATCCCGTCCTCCATTGGGGCGAGGAACCAACTCAACCAGCCAAGCGGTCGACCATCGCGAGACGCATCGAATTCATCAAAAAAATACACCGGTGTAGTGCTCCGGTCCGGCGCCGTTATGAAAACCTGCGCCAACGTTTCGCTGTTGCTGTGCTGGGTCAGATTCTCCGTAGTGACCAGTGTGCAACCCTTGACAGCCGCAGTGATCTTTTTCACGAATGTCGACTTTCCTGAACCCGGCGGGCCAAACACCACAATCGACAGCGGACGAACTTCCTTCTGGTTCTTGTGGTAAGCCTTAAGCAACCTGACTACTTTCTTGACGTTCTCCACACGTCCGTCAAAAATCTTGCCGCCGCGGGGCAGAAGCAGCCCCTCTACAACCGTAGTCTCGCGATCCAGGCCGCTTCCGGTCTTCACATATTCTGTTGCTCGATTAAGCAGTTCGTTGGATGGTTTCGAGGACTTGTTCGCTGAATTCAAAACAACACCTATTCATCTGGACGCAAGAGGTATGGGGCGATCATGGAACGACGCATCGAAATCTCGCAACGAAAAACCGTGTTCCAGCGGTTCATTTTCCGAATTGATGAACTGCAACTGCGTCACGAACTCTATAACGGCTCCATGGGGGCACAGATCACCCGATTGGTGCTCGAACGGGGAGACAGCGTCTGTGTGCTGCCCCATGATCCGGTCGCACGGGTGGTACTGCTCTGTGAGCAGTTCCGCGCTCCGACCGCTGCGAACGGGCCGGGCTGGCTAGCGGAGATCCCGGCCGGGGTACTGGAGGAGGGCGAGTCGAGCGAAGACTGCGCTCGCCGCGAGACGTTGGAGGAAACAGGCCATGAAATCGACGCGTTGACACGGATTGCCACGGTCTATCCCAGTCCAGGTGGGTCCTCTGAGCGTATCCATGTCTTCTACGGCCAGATTGCGCTGCGTCTAGACGCGCCAGATACGGCAGGGGTCGCGAACGAGGGCGAGGACATCCGAATTTTCCGTGTGCCAGCCGAAGACGCTCTTCGCCGGTTGCATGCCGGCGAAATCCAGGACGCGAAGACGGTGATCGCTCTTCAGTGGCTGGAACTCGCGATGCTCCGGGCCGACGTCCCGGGATCTCCTGCTCTTCGCTGAATCAGGGTGTTGGCAGGGCCACTGGTCGGTGTTGCCAATCAGCATTTGTTGGCGCTCTTCAAAGCGCGCGCACTTTACACGAGTGCCCTGTTCTGCAGACTGTTTCCTAGGGTGATCAACCGCAGCCGGGCCGCATGCTGTGCGATATGCTATGTTCCCCGTTTACGATGCGTCGAGTTTCCCGGCGTGGGTTCCTGATGGAGTAAGAGTTTGCCTTCGCTATCGCGTATCACCAAAGCCCTAAAGAGATGCAGTCCCAAATGGGAGATCATGGGTCATAACATTGCGCGCGGCTTAGACAATACCATGTATTCCCACCGAGAATTAATTAGGTTTGCCAAAGCGATTGGTGGCAGTGCTTTCTTGAATGAATTTTCTAGACCTGGTCGAGACGCCGATTCTGACATAGACGCCGTTGTGGCGGCAGTGCGGAAGGCACGCTATCTCTCCCGCTCCGAGTCGCCGGACAACCGGATTCGAGCAAACCCAGAAGCTTTCCCTTGCGCTTGCGCCGAAAAGCCCAGTCTATCTGGAAGGCGCCTTTATAGAGTGATCGATCACGTCAGCCTTCTGACTTTCATGCTTCCTGAGGCCAACGCATTCTGGGACCAGGAGGAAGTTGTCGACCTGGGTTTGACCCCGAGTGACTCGCGAACCCCTGATGCGCTGTCGAGACTCTGCGTGTCACTGGGCGCTCTTCCGGCCGAGCTTCGGCGGTTTCGGCTTGGCCGTGACCAGTTGCTGACCTATGGAACCCTCTGGTTCACCAACGAAACTGCGCTACCGTTCCACTGGGACGCCCCCCCCTCAGAAACACTCGCCGCAACCGCACGCGACAAGTTGGGCCTGGTACACCTTGCACCGACCAGTCGAGAAGCCAGGACATCCCATCTTTTCTGCCTGGCCTTCGACGGCGACGTGGCAGAGCGCGTGGGCCATTTCAGGCCTTGCGCGTTTGACGGCATAGACAACAGGCGTTTCATGGTGCCTCGGGACCCCATTTCGACAGTTGGCACCGCTGAATGGGGCCAAACCGCTGACCTCTCTGCGATAGGTAATGATGGTTTGTCACTAAATGGAGCCGAGGAACGGGTCGCAAACCAGATTTTTTTCAATGACTTCCATGATACTGAGGCGCTGGACTTCATGTATCTTGGAGAGCTTTCGGTACCACACAACGTCCCCGATCAACGATTTGCCGATCGTCTCGCCGCCCTGTAACTTAAGAGCCAAAGAAGGAATCCTAGTTTACCATGACGATGCCGGCAGCACTCAAACTTTCGGGCCACGGAGCGGACTGGTACGCGAAGTGGCTGCTGCACGGTCTTCGGGCGGTAGACTTGGGCCAGGATCCCGGCAACACCCCTGCGTTTGTGGGGGCTGAATCCCTGATACATCGAGACACCAACGGGATCGTCGGTGATCTTGGAGCGATTCGTGACCGCCTGGACGTGAGCGCGCGCACTGACTTCGACGAAGGCGTGACCGAGGCGGTTCGCAGGCTAGACTTGGCGCAGCACGAGGACGTGGTGCTGGCAAAGCAATTGACCCGTGTTGCGAGCCTGACAGGAAATCGAGAGGCAGTACACAGGTTGGCGCTTTGCCTCGACCCGGCACGGTCCGACGACGACGCCCGAGACCTCAACGTCGAAGTCGTTGGTGCGATCGTCGCGCACCCATATCCCGGCGACGCACGATCCAAGGAAGCGCTATACCGTCTGGTCCGCGCGGCTTCGTTCAATGGCAACCGCGCGCCCCAGGTGCTGCGCGCTCTCTGCGCAGCCGCGCCGGCCGACTTTGTGGGGCACCTCGTGCTGCTCAACCGGTTCTTTGCGCCGAAGTATGCTCCAGAGACACTGCAAGGAAACCAAGTGCGTCGCTCGACGGCGCGTACGCTTGTCAAGGAGATCTACGCTTTGGTCGATGCGGCGGTTTTCAAGGCAGCGTTCGAACGATGGGATACCCGATGCGCGCCCGAACTCGGTTGTGGACAGTTCGCGTTCCAGCAGGACTGGTTCGCACAGGCAATCCTTCGAAACTCCGAGTTGGCTCAGCTTGCGCGAGAGGCACAACAGGTCACTGCCAGCACCAGCAGCGCGCCTTCAGTTGATGCGGGCGACAAAACGCGCATGGCCCTATTGTGGGGCGCATTCGCGTTTTTTTCGCAGTACATTCATAGGACGCAGTGGGGCACTCGAGGTCAAGTTGCCTCAGAACCCGGTGTGCGTCGCCGATACCGATCTCGCGACGAACAAAATGGTTGGAAGGTGAGTCCCGGCATTGACGAAATTGACCAGGAGACACGGGATGAAGCAGAGGTGGTGCTTTTCGGAGGGCAGGGATCGTGAATACTGCAACCGAACATGACGTATCAGTGATAAAGGAAGAATTCTTACAATTTGTCGCAGATGCCGCGCAGCAGGATTCGTTTCTCGCGCTGGATGCCAACGATTGGGATGGGCAGAAACTTGTTGGCGCGATTCCGATTTATGCAGTTGATTCCAACATCGTTCATATGTTCGTAAATCCTTTGGGCCACGCTCAGAGTAATGAAAGCCGGTCAATCGGATACGGTGAGGTCTTCCGTTCCGATTCCACCGACAAGAAAGCGGCCATAACGCTGGCCTTGGCTGATTTCATTTGGCACGATTTATGCCCGGACCGACCGCTGCTTCTCTTGCCTGGCGTTGATCGCGAAGTCGCAACTCTCATTCAGGTTTCGGCAAGCCGGAACGCACCGTCGCCCGATGCGGTGGATCAGATCACGAAGTTGCAGCAAGAACTGTACGCAACCAACGACGAAACTCAGCGTACGGTCGCGCGAAGGCTGGCCAGTGCGATCATTGACATCAAGCGTGGCGGTCGCTTGATGGCACTGGAGCGACTGAAGCGTTTTGCACCCGTGGATGACTTACATGGCCGTGGCACTCACGGTTTCCCTCCCGATGTATTGGCTGTTTTAACACCGCCAAACAGGATCAGTGACATGCTGGAATACGCGGTGCTAAGAAACGATTGGCAAGATCTAATGGCGCTTGTGGGTCGCGCAGACCCGGAGCGGCTGCCTGTTTCGCGGGACATTGATGCTCTTTCGTATCTGGAATTCTGGAACCGTCGACTGGTCAATCTCGACAAGCCGCATCGGCTTGTCTACATCACCGGGGACGTGTCAATCTTGAGGGCTGCTTCGCAGCGATCTGCTGAGGATTTCCGGTTAGGGGACTTGCCTGAACAGTCCGGCCCGACGCCGACATTCTTGGACGCGTTCATTCGCCATCCTCGAAGTCTTTTCGATCGGCCGGGCGTATTGAGAAGTCGTGGGGCCGCTAAGACAGTGCCAAACGTGGCAAACTCGATCAAAGCTTGGTTACGTCTCTTGCTTGGCGAGTATCAAGACGAGCATGGAAACCTTGGCCATTGGAATTGGCCGAAAGCTCGGTTTGATCTGGCAGATGCGGTTGAAAGAGACGTCCTGGAAGTCGCCGCGAGAAAGCCTGAAGTCCTTCAGGAAGCGCGCGATAGCTGGAGTGGTTTTACAGAGAGCGTGTCGTTAGCCGATCTCATCGACGGAAACATGTTTCCTGAAGGTGATCGTGACAAGGAGTATCGGGTTGGAGCCCTGCTCGACTGGCTGAAAGAACATGGAGCGGAACTTAACGACGAGGTGGAAAACTATTGGAGAGATTGCGTTCTCGCCTTCACTGAATTCCGGTTCCTGCTCGACATTATCTCAAAGCGTCCTCCAACCCACCGCCGTGCCCCGCAGCTTTGCCTGGAAGGCACCGAGCCACAGACGTTTCTTGATCAAGCAAAAAGATGGCTGGCAGACCCAAAGTCCTTCAATTCGGAAACCTACGAGGAGTACAAAAATAGATTGAATGAGGCAGACGGGAACGACTACAACTTTCTTGTCGCAATCGCATTCATTCTAGCATCCGGTGGCAACTGGCACTCGACTGCATTCTTGTGCGCCCACGCTAGGCTGGTCTCAGATCGCCAGATTTTGTCTGGCGTACCAAAAAACACTTTGGGTCCGAATGGGCGAGAAGCGGCCTACCTGGAAGCGTTTGCACGCAGACATCTTGCGCGCAAAGCCGAAGACCTCGACGTATGCATTGACCTCGTTGAGAAGGCCATAGCCATCTACAGGGACGAGTGTTCTGGCGAGGGCAAGATCCCGAAATCGGGCGATCCTATTATGGAGCGTTTCAACGGCGAGCGATTGGCGATCAACTATACACTGGAAATGCTGGCGTGTGACGGCCAATTGCAAAGAGCAAACGTTGCTGCTCTCGTCGCGTTGCGCGAGGAGTTTTTCGAATTCCTGCGCACTCTTGATCAAGCCGATGAACCCGAGTCTGCCTGCCAGCACGTATTGGAGCTTTCGAGCCACCGCGCCCTTCTGAATATTGTTTCTATCGGTGTATTTCTTGGCCCGAAGAATTGGGATGCAGATAGCGCGAGGAATTATTGCGAGCGACTTCAAAAAATTCGGATAACGCACGCAGGCGATCAAGATTATAGGAGTGAGTATTCTGAGATCGTGACTTGGGCAGGTTTGGCGTTGTTCGGCGAACCGCGACAACGTCGCGAAGCGCTCTTGAAGGCTCGCAAGGGAATTGACGAAGTGCTAGCTAGCAAGCATATCCGTGAAATTGGGTTTATCTACGAGAATGCGCGATACCAATCTTTCCGAAAGAATCTTGAGGTCATGGGTTGAGTGGTGGGGACAGGGATTTCCCATTGTCTTGTGGGCAAGTTAAGTGAGTACCAGGATTCTGTCGTCGAGCCTGGTACGCTGAGGCTGCGTTCTTAGCATTGCTAGGCTCTGGACTCATTGAGTTTCACAGCCAGTAGATGACGACCGCGGCGAGGGCGATGGCGGAGAAGAAGGCCTTGGGGCACCGATCATATCTGGTTGCAACACGGCGCCAGTCCTTGAGCCGGCCGAACATGATCTCAATGCGGTTGCGGCGTTTGTATCGACGCTTGTCGTATTTCACGATTGTCTTGCGTTGTTTTCGGCCGGGGATGCAGGCTCGTATCCCTTTGTTTTTCAACGCTTCTCGGAACCAGTTGGCGTCGTAACCCCGGTCCCCGAGCAGCCAATCAACATCCGGCAGGCTGCTGAGCAACGCCCGCGCGCCGATGTAATCGCTGACCTGTCCGGCAGAAACGAAGAAGTTGATCGGGCGGCCTTTGCTATCGCAGATGGCGTGCAGCTTGGTGTTCATGCCGCCCTTGGTGCGACCGATCAGGCGGCCACGCCCCCTTTTTTCGCGCCCAGGCTGGACGCGGTGCGATGTGCTTTCAGGTAGGTGGCGTCGATCATCACCGTCTTCTTCTCGCCGTGCTCGGCTGCAAGACCAGCCATCATCTGGGCAAAGGTGCCTTTGTCGCTCCACCGCTTCCACCGGTTGTATAGCGTCTTGTGGGGGCCATACTCTTTCGGCGCATCCCGCCAGCGTAAACCATTGCGGTTTATGAAGATAATCCCACTTAAAACGCGGCGGTCATCAACGCGAGGCTTGCCGTGAGGCTTCGGGAAATAGGGCTCGAGACGCGCCATCTGCGCATCGGTCAACCAGAAAAGATCAGACATGTCACCGCTCTGTTTTTCTACGGTGAGTCACGACGCCAAGCTGAAATCAATGGGTCCTGACCCTAGACACATTCGAAGTGGAGAAGGTTCGACTTCAGACCCACCCCCTCCGGTAGTTTACTCCCGGCTCAAGTTTACCTAGAGAAAGACGGCCTTGCCCAAAGCTGCGAACAGCTTTCCGAAGTGATCCAGAAATGGTCCACCGCGATGCCGATCGAAAGCTTTTTCGAGAGGTGGAGGAGCGTCTTGCCGGCGTCGAGACCGACAGGCGCCAGGCCTTGTCCACACGTCTTGCTCTGGCGCGGTCCATGATGGGAACGCTTGATCCGCTGGAGTTTCTGGAGCCATGGATCGCGCCGGAAGAGCGCTATCGACGGCAGCATCCGGAAGACTGACGCAAACGCTTGTTTGTCAGTGGCTTGCGTCCCGATGTTCAAGTGGCTTTGGCTTTGGCGCAGGCCGCGACTCAATCAGCATGTGTTCGATCGCCGAGCGTCGCAACTCCCGATCCAGCGTGTAGGTGTTCCGCCGGAACTCCACACCTTCCAGCAGAGCCTTCAGGTACCCCGCGACCGTGTCTGCCGCCATGATCAGCGTCGAGTCGAGCGTGTGCACGTAGCGGCTTGTCACCGAGCCTTTCGCATGGCCGATCAGCGCAGCGATCGTGATCTCGGTGAAGCCAAGGTCATTCGCGATGCTGGCAAAGCTGTGCCGCAAGACATGCGGTGTCACATCCCAGAGCGGCGTGTCGGTCAGGAGCTTCTTCCAGCTCTGAGGAAAGTTGCCGACCGCATTGTCGATGCCCTGGCCGGGAAAGACGTAGGTGCCGGTTCGTTGTGACCGCTTGCTTTCTAGGTACTCGATCACGGGAAGTCCGATGGGACGCACCGAGGCGCCTTCCTTGCTATCGATCAGCCGCAGGCAGCTCCCCTCGATATCGACCTCGCTCCATCTGAGATTGATGATCTCCCCGCGTCGGCAGCCAGTCACGGCGAGGATCCAGAGGATCTCGGCATGTAGACGATAATGGTCGCTCTTCTGTGCCTGTCGCAGGATGCCACCCAAGATTCGGTATTCCGCCTCACTGAGCCGACGGTCGCGCACTTGGTATTTGGGCTTGCGCAATCCGTGGGTCGGGTTGTGGTCGATCACGCCGGATTCTACCGCATAGGAGAATATGCCGCCAAGCAGGCCCATTGTGCGGATCGCTGTTCCGCGACCGCCGCGCACGATGGCCTTGCCGCGCAACTTCTCGGTTTTCATCACAACGCGCGTCTTTCCGGCGATGATGTCCTTCATCAGGTTGTTCATGTCCGGCTTGGTGATGTCGCGAACCCGGCGGGTGCCGAGCAGGGGGATGATGTGTCGGCGGATGCGGCCCACGTCGATCTCGATTGTCGAGGCCTTCTTGGGGCGGCCGCCTTTGCCCATGATCAGGCCAGCCTCCATATCCTCGATATACTGCTCACAGAGCTGCTTGACCGTCAGCGCCCTGCGTTCCTCGTCGCGTTCTTCGGTCGGATCGTCGCCCCGCGCGACGCGGCCGAGCAGAGCCTTCGCCTCACGTCGTGCTGTCTCGGGCGTCCAGACACCGTGAAGGCCGATCGTGTAGCGGCGCGACCGACCCCGTGCGCGGTACTGGACGATGTAGCTGCGCTTGCCGGAAGGATAGACGCGGAGCCCGAAGCCCGGCAGTTCGTCATCCCAAATCGCCTGGCCTTTGGACGCGGGTTCCACCGCTTCGACAAATCGTTTCGTGAGCTTCGGCATGCACCTGATCCTTGGCTGCGCCCGGTTTCGAGTAAGCACCACGCAAGCACGCGGACGGAAAACAAGGCGTATTTCTGGATAGAGCTTTCGGAGCAGCGTTTCGGAATGTCTATATAATTCAGATGCTTATCGCGCTCTGGCGGGCTCTGTCGTACGTTTCGGAAAGGCCATTAGGACAGCTCCGAAGGCAGAGGCCTCAGGTTCGAATCCTGATGGGTGCGCCATACCTCTTCCACCGGTTTCGACTCCTTTGACAACTTGCAGCGAAAGGCCGTTGCCGGTTTCAGCGCTGCGGTCTGGTGGCGTCTTTCGGCTGGTCAGCAGCAATGAGAAGTTGGAGGGTTCCCCGCGGGGAACCCAACGCATTGTTAATAAAGGTTTTTGCTTGGTTGGTGCCGCGCGCAGGGGGCGAGAGAGACCCTTGCTGAAGGGTTTCAGGATAGATCTGAAATACTTGTTCGCTGCCTCTTTCCGTGGTCCTACGCGTTACGCGATGCCTGATGCTTCAGGACGTTCGTCAGACGCAGTCTTCACCTTCTACATGGTGCTTGAAATTGTTCAGGATCGCCTGCCAGCCGTCCCGTTGCATGTCGACCGGATTCTGGTCTTCGGCATCGAAGGTTGTCGTGACTTTTGTCTTTCCGTTCTCAACCTCGAATGTCGTGCGTGCCTTGCGGCCGTCGCTCATGGCCAGGGTCAGCGCCTTGTTCGGTTCGACCTCTTCATAAACCGCGTCGAAATCGAAACCGAAACTGCCGTCCTTTGCTTCCATGCGCGCCGAATATGCACCGCCGACTTTCAGATCGGCGCTGGCGCTTGGGCAGCACCAGTCGTCAGAGGCGAAGTTCCATTGCGTGATGTCGGCGGGGGTCGAATATGCCTGCCATACACGCGCGACCGGCGCGTCGATCACGGTGTCGATGGTGATTTTCTGTGTGCTCATAAACCTATCCTCTGTGCTGAGCCTTCTTTATCGAAACGGTCGATCGCCGGACCCGCGATGCCTTGGCGACGGGCGACATTGATCCAAAGCCTGATCTATGGCTCCGCGCATGTCGATGATGTGACAGGTCATCGCCCCGGTTACGTCAGACCTCCACAACCGGTATGAACCCGCCATAAATCAGCCGTGCGCCATCGAAGGGCATCGGGTTCTTTTCCGGGTTCATGCGCGGATCGGCGTTTTCCGGATGATCCATCCAGTCCTTCATCTTGTCAAAGGCCGCATCGCGGGTTTGCTTGTCGGGCCATTCGATCCAGGAAAAGACAACAGTCTCATCCTCCTTTGCCTGAACGGCCTTGCGAAAATCGGTGACCTTGCCATCGGGCAGATCGTCGCCCCAGCATTCCAGGATGCGCGTGGCGCCGAGATCCTTGAAAACGCCGTCGCCGAGCTTGGCGTGGTCGATGAATTTCTGCTTGTTCGCCGTCGGCACGGCGATCACGAAACCGTCTATGTAGCCCATCTTGTCACTCCCTGAATATGATGGTTCCTGGGTTTAAGTCTTGCCTGAGCGCGTGGCTCAGGCTCTTGCTCAGATCAAGGCAATGGAAGTCGATATCGAGCGCGACATGGCGCGCAGGTTTTGTACGAGTTCATCGCCTCGGCGTAGTAGAGTTTCATCATAGGACTCCCATGCGCACTGCGTTAAGCGACGGCGGCTTCGAGCGCCGCAATGTCGATCTTTGTCATTGTCATCATCGCACTGAATGCACGTTTGGCCCTTTCCTTGTCGGTGCTCGTCGTCAGGTCGAGCAGCAATCGCGGCGTGATCTGCCAGGAATGGCCCCAACGGTCCTTGCACCAGCCGCAGGCGCTTTCCCGTCCGCCGTTGGATACGATGGCGTTCCAGTAGCGGTCGGTCTCTTCCTGGGTTTCGGTCACGACCATGAAGCTGACGGCCTCGTTGGGTGTGAAGTTCGGACCACCGTTCAGCCCGACGCATTTGCGGCCGAGCACAGTGAATTCGACGGTCAGTTCATTCCCGGCCTTGCCGCCCGGAAAGTCATCCGGCGCGGTGTTCACGCGGTCCACGCGGCTGTCCGGAAAGGTGGCGGCATAAAACTCCGCCGCCTTTTTCGCTTCGCCGTGGTCGTACCACATGCAGGTGACAAGTTCGGTCATGACTGTGCTCCCTGCGCCTTGCTGCCGGCAAACATCAGCATCCAGGGCGTTCCGTATTTGTCGGTGAACATGGCAAATCGTTCGGCCCAGAAGGTTTCGTCGGGTTCCATCTCGACGCGCGCCGCATCCTTGGCAAGCGCGTCGTAGATGCGGTCGAAATCCGCCAGCGAGGTTGGCGAGATCGAGATGCGGAAGCCCTGCGGCTTGTCATACATCTCGTCGTTGTTGTCAGAGGCCATGACCAGGGCGCTGCCCAGCTTCATGGCCATGTTCATCACCATGTCGTCGCCGCCGGGCATGCGGCTTTCGGGGGTCGGGGCATCGGCGTTGCGGAAAACACCGGTGATTTCACCGCCCAGCACCTCGGCATAATGGCTCATCGCCTCCAGGCAGTTTCCTTTGAAGAAGAGATAGATTGCAGGTTCCATGTCTTGGGTCCTCCCTTGATCCTGAAGTATTGTTGTAATTGTCCGGCATCACTCAACCGGCAGTGCTGCTGTTGAAAAAGTCGCGTTGGGCGTCATGGGCCCGCCTGAATGCTGGTCGCGCTTCGCCGCGTGTGACATAGGCGGAGAGGCTCGGCCAACTTCCTCAAGTGCCCATCGCACCCGCATGTCGCGTGCCAGGCCCTTGCCGCCATCGGGTGAGCGTTCGAAGACGGTGATGACGGGTCTGGCGCGGGCGCGCGTTGATTGGCGGGATGTCTCAGTCATATGCATCGTGCCTTCGCCACCATTGATACGGCCTGGTCTGCGGTGTTCCCTCGGGGGCGTCCTCCCAGTCTTCCTGACGGCCAAGGGGGGTCAGATCGAGCAGGGTCCAGACCGTGCCGAGCGTCTCAACCCCGCGGCCTGTCGTGAAGTATGTGCGGTAGATGTCCGGCCCGTCGCGGTAGAAAACGTTGAGACCGAACCCTGAGGTCACGTCGAAATCGGCGTTGAAGCTGTCTTTTGTTTCGTACCAGGGCATCGACCAGCCCATGCGCGTTCGGAACGCCTCGATCTCGGCAATTGGCGCTTTCGAGACGAAGGTGAGCGTGGTGTCGCGCGCGTGCAGATGGGCCAGATGCGGGATCTGATCGGCCACCATGCAGCAGCCTGAACAGGGGCTCGGATCCGCGGGCCTCAGCATGTGGTGATAGGTGATTAGCTGTGTGCGGCCGTCGAAAAGATCGGCCAGAGTGGCGGTTCCGCCGGGCCCCGTGAAAGCATAGTTGCCATCGACCTTTGACCAGGGCAGGCGGCGCCGCTGTGCGGCCAGCCGGTCCTGAGCACGGGTCAGCTCCTTTTCCGCAACGCGCAGATCGGCGAGGGCGCTGTGCCAGGCGTCCGGCGATATTGTCTGACGGGACACTCCGGAAATTTCCCTGGTTCCAGGGTTTGCATTCTCAGCCATGTGTTGGTCCTCCCCGGGCGCTTGGCCCATTGTTCCCCGGTGCCCTCCCGAACAGGAGCAGCAGATAGCGTTGCAGATGATCGACGCTGCCGCGCGCGATGGTGCGGTCGCCCGTCGCCTTGGCCAGAATGAAGGCGCCCTGCAGCACGGCCTGGGTGTGGGCGGCAAGGCTCGCCGGTGTCCAGTCTGCCGCAATGCCATGCGCTTTCATGGCCGCTTCGATATCCGGTTCCAGCGTGGCGGCATGGCCGAAGATGCTCGCCGCACAGGCATCGCGGATCGCCGGATGCGAGAGATAGACCTCCTGCGTCATCGTGCCGACAAGACAGGTGAACTCGGCAAGATCGCCTTCGATGATCTCCTTGCGGAACGCGACATAGGCAAGCAGCCTGTCGAGCGGATCGTCGTGGTCGTGATAGGGTGCTTCGGCGAAGAACGCCGATGTCGTCTCAGCCCAGAAAGCGGCGGCGGCGACGCCCAGCGCTTCCTTGTTTTCGAAGTGATGGAAAAACGCGCCCTTGGTCACGCCAGCCGACTTGCAGAGGTCATCAAGCGTGGTGGCCGCGAAACCCTGGGACCGGATCACGTCTCGTGCCGCTTCAAGCAGCCTGGTGCGGGCGTCGCCGCGTTCGGGATTTTGTTTGGTTGGTCTTGGCATGGGTATTAAAATACCATCCGGTCGGTATCTATGTCAAGACGTCTGATATGATGGGCGCTGACGGGTGCACTGAGCGGAGATTTTTGCGAGCCGTACAAAGGGGAATGGGCGAGATACAGGTGATGCCCGGCCAAAGCCGGGCAGGGGGCAGGCGCCACCCAAACGGGCGGCCTGCCCGGTAAATCCCGGCAACTCGGCAAGTGTGTCCCGGCTTTGCTTCAGGGCATCGGTGATCGAGGCCTGAGCAAAGCCCGAACCACGGCCTGACCGTCAGTCTTCGACAATCGACAGGTCGAACGCCGCCATGTCTTCGGGCTCTGCAATGACATTCATGCCCGTGATTCTGTCGCCAGCAATGTCGAGGCGCAGCAGAAGAAGAAGCTGACCACCGGGGACGACGGCAACGTCCATCACATTGTCCACCAGTGCCGGTCTGGCCGCCTGGGCGCTGCCCTTGAAGAATGCAGCAACCGCCGGAGCGCCGCGCAGTTCGGCATGTCCGCCGAGTTTCACGGCAACCGCATCTCCGCGCAGGACCACATCGGGATCGAGCATTGTCATCAAAGCATCGAAATCACCCCCGCGTGCAGCGGCAAGAAAGGCATCCACCACTTCGCGCCGGCGGGCATTATCGACCCTTTCGGCGGTCTGTGCGCCCTGCACCCGGCGCCGCGCGCGGCTGGCAAGTTGCCGGGTTGCATCCGGCGAACGCCCGACAATCCCTGCGATGTCGTCAAACGGGACGGCGAAAACATCATGCAGCACAAAAGCGACCCGCTCGCCCGGTGTCAGGGTCTCAAGCACGGTCAGCATGGCCAGACCGACGGAATCGGCCATGGCAAGTTCTTCTTCGGGGGTGGCATTTGTCGCCGTCAAAGCGGGGTCTGGCCGAAGCGTGTTGTCCAGCATCCCGTCCAGCGATTCTTCCTGGCGCGATTTCCGGGCGCGCAGCATGTCCAGACACAGCCGGCCCACCACGGTGGTAAGCCAGCCGCCAAGATTGGCGATACTGTCCTGTTCGGAGCGGTTGAGCCGAAGCCAGGCTTCCTGAATCGCATCCTCCGCCTCGGCCCGGGAGCCAAGCATGCGGTAGGCGACCGCGTTCAGCCGCGCCCGGTGGGCCTCGAATTCATCCAACAAAAATTTTTTGCCACGCATTGTCACATTCCTTGTTTGCGTTCCGTCATGCTTATGACGAACGGTTCAGGCCCGATGTGACAGCGGGCGGCCGCTATGTCATCGCACCGGGTCCAAGACCCCGGGAACCTGAACAGATAGGAAGAAACCATGCTCGATAAAGTTGAAACCATGCAAGCCCGGATGAAGCATCCGGTCCTCGTTCTGCCCGAAGCCATGAAAGCGCTGCTGGCGCTTGGCAAGGCCGCCACCGCCGACGGGCTTCCGGCGGTGACCTGCTACCTCGTTCATCTGCGTGCCAGCCAGATCAATGGCTGCAGCTTTTGTGTGGATATGCATGCGCAGGAGCTCAAGAACGCTGGCGAGGATGACAAACGCATCCATACCGTGGCCGCCTGGCGCGAGGCTCCCTGGTTTACCGATGCGGAACGGGTCGCGCTTGCCCTCACGGAGGAACTGACCCGCCTCGCGGATCGCCCCGAAGCGGTTTCCGATGAGCTGTGGTCGGAAGTGGCCCGGCATTACGACGAACCCGCACGGGCGGCGCTGCTGCTGCAGATCGCGCAGATCAACGTCTGGAACCGCCTCAACGCCGGGATCCGGCAGGTGGCGGGCGTGCGCTGGTACTAAGATAGCACCGGCGCAAAAAGACGCGGGGGAAGATTGCCGTCTTCCCCCGTGACGGCAGGCCGCAAGGTGCCGCCGGGTCTGTCGGGTGATCAAGCGGGGGCATAGACCAGCCGCAGCACGTTATCGCCAATCCGCTCATGTGACAGCAGGGTGAGGGGCGGCCGGGCACCCGCGAAATAACCCGTGCCATGGCCAAGCACCACGGGATGAAGGTACATCCGGTATTCGTCAATCAGCCCCAGCTCGGTCAGGCTTTGTGCCAGGGTCGGACCGGCAACTTCGATCTCTCCGGCGTGTTCTGCCTTGATCCGCCGCACCGCGCCTTCCAGGTCATCCCCGACAAGGGTCGCATTGGGGCCGACCGTTTCCAGTGTCCGTGAGACAACCCATTTCCGCTGTTTCCGCCAGGCCGCCGCAAACGCCGCGCCCTCCGGTTCCCAGTCTTCGTGGTCCTCATCCCAATAGCGCATGATTTCATAGATGTTGCGACCATAGATGCTGCCCAACTGACCCTCGGCCTCTTCGATGAAGTGACGAAAAAGACTGGGGTCCGGCGCAAACCGCTCATGGTCGACATAGCCGTCCAGTGACACATTCATTCCGAATACGAGCTTTGCCATGCCCTTGCTCCCTCCTTGTGATGATCGGCTATTTCAGGGGCCAGACTTCGACGACGCCATGGGCGACGGCACAGGGAACCTGCGCGACCTTGTCGATGGCCTCTGCCAGGCTGGCCGCCTCGATCACCGCGAAACCTGCAACCGGAAGGTCGGAGGACATGAATGCACCTTCGCGCGTTGTCACGCCGGAGGCATTCGGATTGCGGACCTGGACCGGTGTCCCGGCAATCCCGACCAAAGCGCCTTCGGAAACCAGTCTGGCGTCCTGCGCATGTGCGGCGTCCCTTACGGCCTGAGGCGTGCGGTCATAGCCGTCCTGATCGCCGTATCCGATGGTGATGAATTTGGGCATGATGCGAAGGTCTTTCCTATCTTGCGAGCACGATGTGGGTCGCCGCCTCGGTCGCGGCAGTTTCAGTGACGGAAAAGCCAAGCGCCGGCAGGTCAATCCCCGCGAACAGCGCCTCGCCCCGGCCCAGGACCACCGGCGAGATGGCAAGGTGAATCTCGTCGACAAGACCGGCCTGAAGATATTGCCGCACCGTCGAGACTCCGCCGCCGATCTTGACGTTTCGGTCCCCGGCCGCCGCCCTGGCGCGTTCAAGCGCCGCCGTGACCCCCTCGGTGACGAAGTGAAAGACGGTGCCGCCCTTCATCTCGACGGGGTCGCGCGGATATTGGGTGAGGATGAAGGTCGGGGCGTGATACGGGGGATTGTCGCCCCACCAGCCTTTCCAGCTTTCATCCGGCCAGTCGCCACGGATGGGACCGAACATGTTGCGGCCCAGGATGAAGGCACCGAAGCCTTCCATCGAACGCGTGGCATAATCGTTGTCGACGCCCCGCGAGCCGCCATCCTTGCCCAGCATTTCGTGGAACATGCTGGTTTCGATCATCCAGGTGTGCAGCGTCTCGCCGCCCTTGCCGAGCGGGTTCTCAAGGCTTTGGTCCGGCCCGGCGCCATAGCCGTCGATGGAAAGCGAAAACCCCGAAACGATTACCTTGGTCATGACTGCGTCCTTGCTGTTGGAAGATTGTTTGCTCTGACTTAGGCCCGGCCCGGCTGGGCGAGGACAACGGTATTGTTGTCAGGGTCGACAAGCTTCACGAGACTGGTTGAGGTCGCTGGTTCAACCGGGCCGGGCGCAAGACCGGCCTCATTCAGGCGCTGGCGTTCGTCGCGCAGGCCCTCGACGATAAGGGTGAGAGTGCCATGACCGGCATCTTTCTTGTTCTCGAATAGCTGCAGGCCAGCATCGTCGCCATGATGCCATTCGGCAAGACCGTCCATCGGTCGGTCATCAGGCCCGCGTGCGAACAGTTTTTCGAACCAAGGCAGGCTTTGGCTCAGGTCGGAACAGCTTAGTTGGGCGTAGAACTTGACTATAGGCATCTTTGCCTTCCTTTCTGTATGCACTTTGCAAGCAGTTGTGAATTACCAGAACCGTATGTATATTGCAAGCAGTTTACGGAGGCCCCACATGGACAAACCTATCCGCTCCGGTTGCCCGATCAACCTGACGCTTGAAACGCTGGGCGACCGCTGGAGCCTGATTGTCATCCGCGACATCATGTTCGGCAACCGCCGGCACTATCGCGACCTGCTCAACAATTCCGAGGAAGGCATCGCCTCGAACATCCTGGCGGACCGGCTGAAGAAGCTGACTGAATCGGGTCTGCTCTCCACCAGTCCGGACCCGTCGCACAAGCAAAAGACGGTCTACAGCCTGACGGAACCCGCGATCCAGCTGGTGCCGTTGCTTGCGCAGATGGGCGCATGGGGTCGGCGCTTTACGCCGGTCACGCGGGAACTGTCGATCCGCGCGCAGCTTCTGGAAGAGGGCGGTCCCGAGATGTGGGAGGCGTTCATGGCGGAATTGCGGAGCCTGCATCTTGGCGCGGCACCGTCGGCGCGCTCGGTGATTGCGGAACTGACCGAAGCCTATCTGGCGGCACTTGCCGAATGACAGCGGACTGCCGCGCAGATCGCAGCGTGACAAGAATTCGATACGTTTTCGAGCGATGGGATGGCAGGATGTCCGTAAAAAAAGGCGAGCAAGAATCTTCAAACAAGATGAGCAAGAAAAGGATATCGCCATGCCCAACACGGTCCGTCTGCACCGCGTCATCGCCGCCAAACCCGAAAAGGTCTATCGGGCCTTTCTGGAACCCGACGCCGTGGCCAGCTGGCTGCCGCCCTATGGGTTTCTCTGCACGGTCCACGAACTGACGCCCGAGGTCGGCGGGACGCATCGCATGTCGTTCCGCAATTTCACGACCGGTGACAGCCACTCATTCGGCGGCGAATACAAGGAGCTGGTTCCGGGTCAGCGGCTGGTCTACAGCGACCGGTTCGACGATCCAAACCTGCCCGGCGAGATGACGATCACCGTCGACCTGAAGGCTGTCTCTGTCGGCACGGAAATGTCCGTCGTGCAGGACGGCGTTCCGGAGGTGATCCCGCTCGAAGCCTGCTATCTGGGCTGGCAGGACAGCCTGCGGAAGCTGGCAAGGCTCGTGGAACCGGAGATCAACCAGTAAGGTGCCCGAGGCTGGTGCTGCCATCGTGGTGCCGGGCTGCGTCAGAACATGCCCATGTTCAACCCAGCACCCATCGCCGCGCCAAGGTCACGGCACAGGGCAAGGTCCTTCTCCGGTATTGTCTTTTCCGCCAGGATTTCCTCGGGCGTCTGGGCATTGGTGCAGATGATGATGGGCGCTTGAACCTCTTTCAGGCGCCAGCCCTGGGCGATGCGGGCGGTCTGGCGCTTTGCGTTCTCCCCGTCTGATCCGGCACAGATCATCTGCGCATAGGGGCGGCCCTCGATCCGGCCCAGCACCGGGTAATAGCAGCGGTCAAAGAAATCCTTCATCACACCTGCAATCGCCGCGAGATTTTCCGGGCCGCAGAAGATGTAGCCGGCAGCGGCCAGCAGATCCTCCGGGCCTGCTTCGGCGGCGGTCAGCAGGGTGGTGGGCGTCTCGGCCTGCGCCGCCTCTGCCGCCGCTTCGGCCATCTGCCTGCTGCCGCCGGTTCTTGAATGATAGACCACAAGGAGCTTTGTCATCGAATGCCTGTCTGACCGCGGGTTCGGGTGCTGAGGCGCTGCATGCCGCCCCGGCACAAGGGTTGTCCGACAGGGCGGTGGGCGCAACCGTAAATCTGCCGGGGGCAGCGCGCCGGGTCTGCCCCGGGCGGCTTCGACGCCTGCGTGAGCCGGGGCATCTGGTGCGGCACCGCGCGCGGGTGCCTTGTTTTTGAGCATATTGCCGCCTGCGACGATGTTTTGTGCAAAGCAGCCGTTCGGAATCCATGTGCAAGATTGCCAGGTGGCCGGTTTGTCATATGTTTTACCCATGAAATCAAAAGTCTTTCCCTTCGATGAAATGCTTTCAGACGCCGGTGCGCGTGCCCCATATGATTATTACGATGCGTGGTTTGCGGCCCAGGACAACCAGCGCCTTGCGCAAAAGGCAGCCGAGGCCGAGGCGTTTTTTCGCCGGACGGGAATCACCTTCAACGTCTATGGTCAGACGGATGCCGAGGAACGTCTGATCCCCTTCGATCTGATCCCCCGCATCCTGTCGAGCCGGGAGTGGACCAAGCTGTCGCGCGGGATCGAACAGCGGGTGGCGGCGCTGAATGCCTTTCTGCATGACATCTACAACCGCCAGGAAATCCTGCGCGCAGGGATCATCCCGACGGAACTGATCGCGCGCAACGACGCCTTCCTGCCGCAAATGATCGATTTTACCCCGCCGGGCGGCGTCTACACCCATATCGTCGGCACCGACGTGGTGCGCACCGGGGAGGACGATTTCTTTGTCCTGGAGGACAATGCGCGCACGCCTTCCGGGGTCAGCTACATGCTGGAAAACCGCGAGACGATGTTGCAGATGTTCCCGGAACTCTTCAGCACGATCCGCGTGCAGCCGGTCAGCGACTATCCCAAGAACCTGCGCCGCGCGCTTGAGGCAACGGCCCCGGCTTCCTGCACCGGCCGGCCCTGCGTGGCGGTGCTGACGCCGGGCATCTACAATTCGGCCTATTACGAGCATAGTTTCCTTGCCGATCAGATGGGCGTGGAACTGGTGGAAGGGCACGACCTGCGGATTGTGGATGGCCATATCACCATGCGCACCACCCAGGGCTACAAGGTGATCGACGTGCTCTACCGCCGGGTCGATGACGCATTCCTCGATCCGCTGACCTTCAACCCCAGTTCCATGCTGGGTGTGCCGGGGATCATGGATGTCTACCGTGCGGGCAATATCACCATTGCCAATGCGCCCGGCACCGGCGTTGCGGATGACAAGGCGATATACAGCTACATGCCTGACATCGTTGAATTCTACACCGGTGAACGGGCGATCCTGAAGAACGTGGAAACGCACCGCTGCTCGGAACCCGACAGCCTGAACTACGTTCTGGACAACCTTGCCGATCTGGTAGTGAAGGAGGTCCATGGTTCGGGCGGCTACGGGATGCTGGTGGGGCCTGCCGCCAGCAAAAAGGAAATCGCCGATTTCGCCGAAAAGCTGCGTGCGCGGCCAAACAATTATATCGCGCAGCCAACGCTGGCGCTCTCCACCGTGCCGATCTTTACCGAAAGCGGTCTGGCCCCGCGCCACGTGGACCTGCGCCCCTTTGCGCTGGTCTCGCCCAAGGGGATCAACATCACGCCGGGCGGCCTGACACGGGTCGCGCTGCAGGCGGGGTCGTTGGTGGTGAACTCCAGCCAGGGCGGCGGCACCAAAGACACCTGGGTTCTGGACGACTGATATGCTGGGAAAGACTGCGGGTGGATTGTACTGGATGTTCCGTTACCTTGAGCGGGCCGAAAACATCGCACGTCTGGTGGAGGCGGGGTTCCGCATCGCGCTGACCCGTTCCAACGACGCGGAGGCCGAATGGAAATCGGTGATCGTCACCTCGGCCAGTCAGGACACCTACGAGGCGCATCATGAAGGTTACGACAGCAGCCAGGTGATCAATTTCCTGCTGCGCGAGGCGCATAACCCCAGTTCGGTCCTGTCGATCATCAAGGCCGCCCGCGACAATGCGCGGCTGACACGCACCGCGCTCACCACCGAGGTCTGGTATGCGGTCAACGACACCTGGATGATGTTTTCCGAGCTTCTGAAGAACCCCGTGCCGGAAACCGAGGTGCCCCGGGTGCTCTCCGTGATCCGGCAGCAGGCGGCGCTGGTGCGCGGCGCACTGCATGGGACAATGCTGCGCAATGACATCTATGACTTCTGCAGTCTTGGCATTGCAATCGAACGGATGGACAGCACCGCGCGCATCATCGACGTGAAATATTATTCATTGCTGCCGTCGCCCTCCTTTGTCGGCAGCCGTCTGGACAATGTGCAATGGGAAACCGTCTTGCGCTCCGTTTCGGCGCACCGGTCCTTCCGCTGGGCGGTGGAAGACGACTTTACCGCCCCCGCCATCGCGAATTTCCTGATCCTCGATTCCCGGATGCCCAGGTCATTGAATTTCTGTGCCAGTCAGATTGCCGCGAACCTGGGCCTGCTGGCAGAGGAATACCAGATGCGCAAACCCTCCAACGACCTGGCCGAGGAACTGCTGGCGCGTCTCAAGGGCCGTGACATCGGGTCGATCTTTGACGAAGGTTTGCACGAATTCGTCGAAACGGTGATCGACGACACGGCCCGGCTTGCCTGGCAGATCGAGCAGGATTACAGGTTCAACGGATAGATGCAGATCCAGATCAGCCATACCACCGAGTATCTTTACACCGCGCCGGTCAGCTACGCGCTGCAAAAGGTGCGCCTGCGTCCGCTCTCCTCTGCGGTGCAGGAGGTCATTGACTGGAACATCGTGGTCAAGGGCGGCAAGGTCGAGAACCAGTATCTTGACCACTACGGAAACCATGTCGATCTGGTCAGCCTCGACCCCGGCGGGCAGGCGCTGTCGATCATGGCCTCCGGCACGGTGGAGACCAAAAACGCCAGTGGCGTGCTGGGCCAGGTCTATACCCGCGCGCCGCTGTGGCACTTCAGGGAGCCCACCCTTTCGACGGAACCGGGCCCTGAAATCCGCGATATCTCTGGCATATTGAAGGGCTATGACAATCCGCTGGACGGGCTGCACGGGCTGTCCGCCGCGATCCTGGAACGGGTGCCATATGTGCTGGGCAATACCCACAGCCACACCACGGCCGAAGAGGCGCTGACCGGCGGTGGCGGCGGGGTCTGTCAGGACCATGCGCAGATCTTCATCTCTGCCGCGCGGGTTGCGGGCATCCCGGCGCGCTATGTCAGCGGCTACCTGATGATGAACGACCGGGTGGATCAGGATGCCACCCACGCCTGGGCAGAGGCGCATGTGGACGGGCTGGGCTGGGTCGGTTTCGACATCTCCAACGGCTATTCGCCGGACGAACGCTATGTGCGCATCGCCATCGGGCGCGACGCACGCGACGCCTCGCCGATCGAAGGGCTGCGGCTGGGGTCGGCAGAGGAAGAATTGATTGTATCTTTGCAGGTGCAGCAGTAATTCTGGGCTGAACCTCGTAATCGGAAAATCGGATGACGTATTGCATCGGGATGCGGATCAACAAGGGTCTGGTCTTCATGTCGGATACCCGCACCAGCGCGGGTGTCGATAATTTTGCAACCAGCAAAAAGATGTTCACCTGGTCCACGCCGGGCGAACGGGCCATCACGATCATGACCGCAGGCAACCTGGCCACCACCCAGGCGATGATCAGCCTGCTGGAGGAACGCTCCAAGTCGCCCGAGGACCGCGACCCGAGCATCCTGCGCCAGCCCACCATGTTTCAGGTGGCGCGGCTGGTGGGCGCGACCCTCAAGGAAGTGATCGTGGACAGTTCACCCACCGGGCAGACTTCCGACGACCAGTTTGCCGCCTCGGTCATCGTGGGCGGCCAGATCGGGGAGGGGCCGCCGACGGTATTCCTGGTCTACCCCCAGGGCAATTTCATCGAGATCACCGACGATACGCCGTTCTTCCAGATCGGAGAGACGAAATACGGCAAACCGATCCTCGTGCGGGCCTATGACCGGAACATGAGCTTTGAAGAGGCGATCAAGCTGTTGCTGGTTTCATTTGATTCGACGGTGAAATCGAACCTGTCGGTGGGGCTGCCCTTCGACCTGATGGTATACGAGACCGATTCCTTCGACACATCGCGGCAAAAGCGCGTGGGCAAGGATGATCCTGTCTATCAATCCATCTCCACCGGTTGGGGCGACGCGCTGCGCGATGCCTTCCAGCTGCTGCCCAGCTATTCGGTCTGACGGGGCGTCAGCTCCGGCCCAGGCGCGCATCTTCTTCGCTCAGGGCGGGGTCACGTTCGGACGCGGGGCCAAAGCCGCCGCCGCCCGGGGTTTTCACCCGCACCCGGTCCCCCGCTTTCAGCGCGATATCCTGTTCCTTGGACAGGTGTTCGGGGATGTAGCGGATACCGTCACGCCAGACTTCGACCTCGTTCACCGCGCCATCGGCACCGCCCAGCGCGCCTTGCGGGCCAAAGCGTCCATGGTCCATCACGAAACTCGCCCGCGCGTCGCCGCGCCTGAGTTCCAACTCGTAATCCAGCCCCAGACCGCCGCGATGCCGCCCCGCTCCGCCTGATCCTTCGCGCAGGGCATAGCGGTGGTAGAGCACCGGAAAATTCTGCTCCATGATCTCGACCGGGGGGGCCTTGGAAATGCCGATGGTGGAACAGCCGTTGGCGATGCCGTCATGATCCGCATTGCCGCCATAGCCACCGCCCGAAAGCTGGTACATCACGAAATCGCGCCCGGTCAGCGGGTCATGCCCGCCCAGGGCAAAGTTGCCGCTGGTGCCAGCGGGCGCTGCTGTGACGCGGTGCGGCAGCGCCTCGACCAGGGCCGCAAAGACGGCTTCGGCGATGCGCTGGCTGACTTCCGCGGCACAGCCCGAGACCGGGCGGGGGTATTGCGCATCCAGGAAGGTGCCCCTGGGGCGGATCACCTCCAGCGGTTCAAACGCGCCCGCGCTGATCGGCACCTGCGGAAAGATGTGGCGCATCGCGAGGTAGACGGAGGACAAGGTGGTCGCCAGCACCGAATTCATCGGCCCCATGCAGGGCGGGCTGCTGCCCGCAAAGTCGAACGTCAGATGGCCGGGCGTCTTGGTCACCTTCAGCCGGATCGCCAGCGGTTCGTTCACCACCCCGTCGCTGTCGATCCAGGCGGTGGAGCTATATTCCCCATCCGGGATCTCGTCGATCAGGCTGCGCATCTGGGCTTCGGCCCGCTTGCGAAGCTCCGCAATTGCCGCGCGCACCACATCGTCGCCGTAGCGGTCCAGCAGCGCGTTCAGCCGTTCCTCTCCCACCATCAGCGCGGCGGCCTGCGCCTTGACGTCGCCGATGCGCTGGTCGGCCACCCGGATGTTGGAGCAGATGATCGCGTAGATTTCCGGGTCCAGAACACCCTGTTTGAACAGGCGCACCGGCGGCAGGCGCAGCCCTTCCTGTTCCACGGATGTGGCAGAGGCCGAAAAGCCGCCCGGCACGGCACCGCCCGTGTCGGGCCAATGCCCCGTATTGCTGAGCCAGCAGAAGATTTCACCATTGCGGTAAAAAGGCCGGGCAAAGCGCACATCCATCAGATGCGTGCCGCCAAGGTAGGGGTCATTGACGATATAGATGTCGTCTGGCTGCGGGGCAGGGGCGGTGCCCGCCGCAATCATCTCGATCAGGGTACGGGTGGAATATTGCATGGTGCCGACAAAGACCGGCAAGCCGCCCGCGCCTTGCGCAATCAGCGCGCCATCCTCGGCGGCATAGATCCCGTCGGAGCGGTCGTTCGCCTCTGCGATCACGGGAGAGAAGGCAGCGCGGGAGAAGCTGAGGTCCATCTCGTCGCAAACCTGTTGCAGGCCCGCCTGAATGACCGAAAGGGTGATGGGGTCGATACTGCTCATTCCGCCGCTCCGATATGGATCATCAGGTTGCCGTCGACACCGCCGGTGACCCGGTCACCGGGCGGGATCAGGGTGGTGCAATCAAGCTGTTCGATGATCGCGGGGCCATCCAGCGTCACATCTGCCGGCAGGTGATCGCGCCAGTAGATCGGCGTATCATGGGGGCTGCCATCAAAATAGACGCTGCGGTGGCCGGTGGGCGTGGCATGGGCCTGCCTGCCCGCAGCGTCGATCAGCCGCGACAGGTCCACCGGTGCGCAGACCCCGATGACCGAACAATTCACATTGACGATGCGCGCGCGGATCTCCGGCAGCGCCACCTTGAAGCGCTGCCAGTAGACCTCGTTGAAGCGGCTGCGCAGGGTTTCTGCCGTGGGTGTTGCATCCGCCAGCGGGACACGCACCACATGGCTTTGACCCAGGAACTGCATGTCGGCGCTGAAATGGTGTTCGACTCGGGTGACGGTGACATTTTCACGCGCCAATGCCGCCTGACCTTCGGCCAGTTGCCCGGCGAATGCGGCGTGCAGCGCGGGAATGTCCAGATCGTCCAGCGGCTGGTTCAGGGTCTGCACAAAATCATGGCGCAGGTCGGCCACGGCACAGCCCAGCGCATTGGTGATCCCCGGGCGGGCTGGCACCAGCACGCGGGGCACGCCCAGCTCACGCGCAAGAGCGGCGGCATGCAACGGCCCTGCGCCGCCAAAGGCGAACAGGGCAAAGTCGCGCGGGTCCGCCCCCAGCGACAGCGACACCATGCGGATTGCCCCCGCCATCTTGGCATTGGCCATGCGAATGACCGCATCCGCCGCGCCATGGGCATCAACCCCCAGCGGCGCACCGAGTTCGCGGGCAAAGACCGCGGCAAGCTCCGCCATCCCGACGCCGCCCGCCACCGCGTTCAGCTTGGCGGTATTCAAGCGGCCCAGCAGCATGTTGGCATCCGAAATCGTCGGCCGCGTGCCGCCCTTGCCATAGCAGATCGGCCCCGGATCGGCCCCGGCGCTTTCCGGTCCGACCTCAAGCAGCCCCGCCGCATTGACCCGCGCGATGGAGCCGCCACCGGCCCCCACGGTGCGCACGTCGACCATGGGCACATGGATCGGCATGGCATATTCCACCTCGATCTCGTTCGAGACAGGTGGCGTGCCGTCGCGGATCAGCGCCACATCGGTGCTGGTGCCACCCATGTCGTAGGTCAGCAGGTTCGGCTCCGACGCGCGCCTGCCGGTATAGGCCGCGGCCATCACGCCAGAGGCAGGGCCGGACATCACCGTCTTGGCGGCCTCGCGCGCGACAAGGCGCGAGGACACCATGCCGCCATTGCCGTTCATCACCAGAACATCGCCGCGATACCCCTTGGCCGCCAGCTCATCGCGCAGCCGCGCGACGTAGCGTTCCAGCAGCGGCTGCACAGAAGCATTGACCGCCGCCGTCACACCGCGTTCGAACTCGCGGCTTTCCGACAGCAGGCTGTGGCCGGTGGTGATGTAGCTGTTGGGCCATGTCTCCGCCGCGATTTCTGCGGCGCGCAGTTCATGCGCCGGATTTGCATAGGCATGCAGGAAATGGATCACCAGCGCCTCGCAGCCCGTGTCGATCAGCTGCCTGATCGCGGCGCGCAAAGCGTCCTCGTCCAGCGGGATCAGCACATTGCCCTGGGCGTCCATCCGTTCGGGCACTTCCAGCCGCAGGTCGCGGGGGATGATCGGCGTGAACTGCCCTTTCATCCCATAGGCCTGCGGGCGTGTGCGCCGCCCCAGTTCCAGCACATCGCGGAATCCGGCGGTGGTGATCAGCCCGGTGCGCGACAGTTTGCGTTCCAGCACCGCGTTGGTGGTGGTGGTGGTGCCATGCACGATCAAGCCGACCTCGCCCAGATCGACTTCGGCCTGTTGCAGTGCCGCCAGCACGCCAAAGGCCTGATTATCAAGGGTTGTCGGTGTCTTGGCAATGCGTATGGTGCCGCTTGCGCTGTCCACCATCACCAGGTCGGTAAAGGTGCCGCCGACATCCACACCAATGATGCTGCCCCTCGTTTCGGAGTGTTCCACGCCGGTGCCTTTCGCCAAACTCACTTGTGTACCAATAAAATCGCGAAGCGCCGCGTTTAGTCAACCGTTATGATGGTGCTGGCGGTGACGGGGGTGTCGCCGACCACATAGGCGCGGTGGTCATTGGTGTTCAGCGTCACCCTGATTTCGTGGGACCCCGGAGGCAGGGGGCCGATGTGGTATTCGGGCGCAAAGAGTCGCCCCAGCTTCATCCCGCCCACATAGATATGGCCATGTCCGGTGCCGGGCACATGGTAAAGCCCCATCAGATCCTCGGAAAAGGTGAAGTCGCTTGCCGTGATCCGCACCTGCCAGCCATCGCCCTCGGGCGTAGCGTCGATCGTGATCTCCGGCGCCGGTTCGCCGTCCCCCACGATGCAGATGTCTCCCATGCCGAAAAGGCCCACTTCGCCCGCGGCCCCGGCCTGTGCCGGGTCCGACATGCGCGCCTTGACGGTCACGTCCCCCGCATTGGCAAAGCTCAGGACCAGCGGCACCAGGGCGCCATGGGCAAAGGGGGTTTCGGGTTGGCGGATGCTGATATGGGCCGCATCCAGCGCCAGGGCGGAATGTCCGCTGGGCACCGGCAGCCCCACCGTGCTGGCCGGGCTGTAAAGCGTCGCCGCCGCCACCGGGCTGGACACCGACAGCAGCCGGTCGGGCGCGCCCTGGTTGTCGATGCTCAGGAAAGCGCCAAGGTGGCTGTCGTCCATCGGCTGGGCCACCGCATTCTCGATCAGCAACCGGGAGGCGGCACCGCCAAAGCCTGCCAGCCAGACCGCAAGCGACAGCGCCGCAAGGGCCACAAGAACAAAAGCCGCTTTCAAATCCCGTTTCCCGTCGCCAGAGTGCCGCCATGAGACTGCGTGAGATCGTCATAGGCGTCAAGCTGGGCGCCTTTCTGCCCGCTGCGGCACAGGCGCATGTGTCGGAGCAGGGATTTGTCCTGCTGCTGCCGACCGAAGTTTATACGGCGGCAGGTGTGGCGGCGGTGACGCTGACCGTGCTGGCATTGTTTGCGCTGCCCGGTGGCGCGGTCAGGGGGCTCTTTGCGCACCGCCCGCTTGCACCGCGACACTTTGAGCGCGCGCAGCAAATAAGCAGCCTTGTTTCGCTGATCTGCCTGTTTTTTGTGCTCTATCTTGGCTTCACCGGGCCGCGCGACCCGCTGTCGAACCTGATGCCGCTCAGCTTCTGGACCCTGGGCTGGGTGGCAGCGGTCAGCCTGTCGGGTGTTCTGGGCAACCTCTGGCGCTGGATCAACCCCTGGACCGGGCTTTACCAGCTGCTGGGGCCGCTTCGGCCTGTCTTGGGGCTGCCGGCGGGGCTAGGCCGCTGGCCCGCCGTGGCGTTGCTGCTGGGCTTTGCCGCCTTCCTGCTGGCGGATATCGCGCCCGACGATCCGGCGCGGCTGGCGCGTTTGGTCGCGATCTACTGGCTGGTGACCTTTGCGGGCATGATCCTGTGCGGGCGGCGCTGGCTAGCGCATGCGGAACTGGGGCATGCGGTTTTTGAGGCCTTTGCCAGCCTCGCGCCCCTGCGTCTTTCGGGGCGTGCCGGGCTGGGCGGGCCGGGCTGGCGGCTGCTGGCGGACAGGCCCGCACCGGCCGCCGGGATTTTCGCCCTGACCCTGCTGGCCGTGGGCAGTTTCGACGGGTTGAACGGGACATTCTGGTGGCTTGGCCGGATCGGCGTGAACCCGCTGGAATTTCCGGGCCGCTCCGCCGTGGTGGTGCAGACGCTGACCGGGCTGGCGCTGGCGTTTGCAGCACTTCTGGGCGTCTTTGCCCTGGCGGTCTGGCTGGGCCTGCGCCTTGCCCGGGCAGAGGTGCGCTATGCACAGGCCTTCGGCTGGCTCGCCCTCAGCCTGTTGCCGATTGCGCTGGTCTATCACATTGCCCATTACCTCACCTCCTTTCTGGTCCAGATCCAATATGCCATCGCGGCGCTCAGCGATCCCTTTGCGCGCGGGGCGGACTGGCTGGGCATCCAGCCGTTCCGGGTGACCACCGGGTTCTTCAACAGCATCGACAGTGTGCGGGTGATCTGGGTGACGCAGGCGGGGCTGGTGGTGCTGGGGCATGTCTGGTCGGTCCTGCTGTCGCATCGCATCGCGCTGCGGCTGTTCGGGGAGGGGCCGCGCGCCGCCGTGGCCACGCTGCCGCTCTCGATCTTCATGATTGCCTACACAATGCTCGGTTTGTGGTTGCTGGCCGCGCCAAAAGGGGCATGAATCGCCTTACCGGAATGCGATGTTCAGAAAATTCTGGACAAATTGCATGTATGCAAACAACATTCAGGGACAAACGGGAAACCGAAAATGGTCCCGCCCAACAGGGAGAGTTGGAATGACACCTAAACTGATGACAAATCGCCGCAGCGTACTGAAGGGGGCTGCCGCTGGCGGGCTTCTGGCCGCCGCACCGCTGGCCGCCCGCTTTGCCAGCGCGCAATCTAGCGCACCGATCAAGATCGGCTTTCAGCAGCATTCGACCGGCATCGGCGCCGCCTATGGCCGCTGGTACGGGCGCACCACCGAGGCCGCCGTCAAGATGATCAACGACGCGGGCGGCATCAATGGCCGGCCGGTGGAGATCGTGGCCGAGGATGACGGCACAGACCCCAAGCGCGGCGCGGAAGTGCTGGAGAAATTCGCGAACCAGTCGGGCTGCGACGTGGCCTTCGGCACGCTGTTCAGCCATGTGGTGATTGGCTCCGCCCCAGCCGCGGGCGAGCTGAAACTGCCCTATTTCGTGGTTTCCGAAGGGCATCACGTCGCCAGCGGCATGTTGAACCGCTATACCCTGCAACCCGGCATCACCGACGTGAAAAGCCAGGTCCAGGCGATGGCGCCCTACGTGTCGGAGAATCTGGGCAAGAAGGTCACGATGATCTATCCCGACTTTGCCTTTGGCCATGACCACCGCGACTATTTCTCGGCGGCGATCAAGGAGCAGGGCGGCGAGGTGCTGGAGATGATCGCGATCCCGCCGACCGAGACCTCCTTTACCAAATATTTCCCCAAGATCCCGCGCGATACCGAAGTGATCTATCACGTGATGGTCGGCCCTGCCGTTCTGACCTTCGTCAAGGAGCTGGGCGAGTTCTTTGGCCCCTCGCGGCCCGAGATCTTTGGCTTCATCGACTCGCTCGAAGCGGTTGATCTGGCGTCGCCGGGGCTGGAATTCCTCGAAGGCACCTATTTCTGGGAGGGCAACCCGCGCTACGCGCAGGAAGACCAGACCAGCCACGACAAGATGTTCCGCGAGGCGGTGGGTGTGGATGCCAACGGCGCGTCCGTGTCGGACCCCAAGGATGTCTCAACCTATGCCCATATGTTCGGCTGCTGGGAAACCCTGCACGTCATCAAGGCCGGGATGGAGGCCGCCGGTTACCAGGGCCCCGAAGACCGCGCCAAGCTGATCGAGGCAGTCGAGGCGATGACCGACATGCCGCAAAGCGATGCGCACCCGCAGGGGCCGAAACGCTTCAACGGCAAGACGCACCAGGTTTTCGGCGTGCAATACATCTCGAAAGTCGAAGAGGGCAAACTGGTCAAGGTGCATACGACCTCCATCGAGGATACGCTCTATCCCGATGAAGTCGATTACACCTCGATGTCCTTCTGAGGAGCCCGCGCCGGGGTTTCGGACCCCGGCGCATATCATCTGACATATGGATTTCGGACCTCACCTTCTTCTTGCAGTGCTGGAAGGCGCCGTTGGCGCTGCGGTGCTGGCACTTACGGCGCTTGGCCTCAGCCTCGTGTTCGGCGTGATGCGCGTGGTCAACGTGGCGCATGGCGAATTCTTCATGCTCGGCGCGGTGATCGCCTGGTTTGTGGCCACCTCCATCGGCGGACACCCGGCGGTTGGCTTTGTCGCCGCCCTGGCGCTGGCGCCGCTGATCGCGGGGCTGGTGGCGGTGCTGGTGGACCGTCTGATCCTGAAGCCGGTGAAATACGACCCCGAAGCGACCATCGTCGGCACCATCGGGGTGCTTTACATCCTGCAACAGACCGCGCTGATGACCTATGGCCCCGAGGCGCGGCCCGTCGAGCCGCCCTTCAGCCACCGCATCGCGCTGCCCTGGTTCGAATGGGGCGAGAACGGCTTTGCCATGTTCTATCCCTGGGGGCTGAGCACCAACAGCTACAAATTGTTCGTGATCGGGGCCGCCATCGTGATCCTGCTGGCCTTCTGGCTGATCATGACCCGCAGCAAGGCGGGGCTGATCATGCGCGCCACGCAGCTTGACCGCGAAACCGCGCTGGCCTTCGGCATCCCGGTCTCGCGGGTCTATTCCATCGTCTTTGGCCTTGGCGCGGGGCTGGCGGCACTGGCTGCCGTGCTGATCGTCCCGATCCAGCAGGCGCATTACCTGATGGGCCATGACCCGCTGCTGCTGAGTTTTATCGTGGTGATCATCGGCGGGCTGGGTTCCATTCGCGGGACTGTCCTGGCGGCGGTGCTGATCGGCATGTCCGACGGCATCATCTCCGTCTTTCTCAGCCCGACATTGTCCAAGATCATCGCAACCCTGCTGGTGGCGCTGGTGCTGGTGTTCCGCCCGCAGGGCCTGTTCGGAAAGAAACCGGCATGAGCATCGGCACCCGATCCACATTCCTTCACCTTGGCCTTATCGCGCTGCTGTTTGTGCTGGCCTTCGTGCTGCCCAGCTATCACCAGGGCAACCTCGCGCGGATCATGGTGCTGGCGACCTATGCCATCGGATATAACGTGCTGTTTGGCTATACCGGGCTCTTGAGCCTTGGTCATGCGATGTTCTTTGGCGCGGGCATGTACGGGCTGGGGCTGGCGATGCAATACGGCGGGCTGGGGGTGATCCCGGCCTTTGCGGTTGCGCTGATCTGTGCGGCAGCGCTGTCGGCTGTGGTGGCGCTGCTGGCGCTGCGCACCATCGGGGTTGCCTTCATGATCGTGACACTGATGTTCGCGCAGGCGGGCTATCTGACCGTGCTTTATTTCGGGGCCTGGACGCGCGGCGACGAAGGCTTTGTCATCGCGCAATCGGCCCGCCAGATCGCGGGGCTGGACCTGACAGCGCCGACCACGCGCTACCTGGCCGCGCTGCTGCTGTTTTCCGCCGCCTTGCTGATCACCGCGCGGATGATGCAGGTGAGCTTTGGCAGTGTGCTGATCGGCGTGCGCGAGAACGAGGAACGCACCCGGATGCTGGGTTATGACGTGTTCCGGCACAAGCTGGCGGCAGTGATCATCTCCGGCACCATCTCCGGCGCTGCCGGGGCGGGATATGCGGTGCTCTTCGGCTATGTCGGGGCGACCTTCACCTCGGTGCAATATTCGATCTTTCCACTGCTCTGGGTGCTGCTGGGCGGGGCGGGCACCACCATCGGGCCGCTGGTCGGCACGCTCTTCATGTTCTACCTGATTGATTATTCCAGCGGGCTGACCAATGCCTATATGCTGATTGCAGGCGTGGTGCTGGTGCTGCTGACGCTGTTTGCGCGGGCCGGCCTGGTGGGCGAGATCCGCAAACGCTGGGTGGCGTGGCTGCCATGATCCTGCTTGAGACAAAGGGGCTGACACGGGTCTATGGCGGGCTGACCGCGGTGGATGGCGTGGATTTCGCCCTGCCGAAAGGTGAGGTGCATGCGCTGATCGGGCCGAATGGCGCGGGCAAGAGCACCTTTGTCGGCATGATTTCGGGCCGTATTCCGGCCAGTTCGGGCGAGGTCTGGTTCGACGGGCAGAATGTCACTCCGCTGCCCGCCCATGCGCGGATCCGGCGCGGCATGGCCTATACCTTCCAGATCACGGCGGTCTATGCGCGGCTTTCGCTTGCCGACAACCTGGCGCTGGCGCTGCGCAGCCGGGACCGGGGGGCGGCGCTGGCCGCACTGGACCGGGTCGGGCTGGCCGACCGCGCCGACCAGATGACCGGCGATCTGGCCTATGGCCACCAGCGCCTGCTGGAAATCGCCATGGGCGTGGCGCAGAAACCCCGGCTGCTGATCCTGGACGAACCCACCCAGGGCCTGGCCGAAAGCGAGATCGAGGGGTTCAACGCCCTGATCCGCGAACTTGCCGGGGAAACCACCATCCTGCTGATCGAGCATAACATGAACGTGGTGATGGCCCTGGCCGACCGTATCACGGTGCTGGACATGGGCCGCATCCTGGCCTCCGGCACACCGGCGGAGATCCACGCCAACCGCGCGGTGCAAGATGCCTACCTGGGGACCGGATGATGCTGAAGCTCGACCAGATATCCACCGGATACGGCCCGATCCAGGTGTTGTTCGATTTCAGCCTTGAGGTCCGCGCCGGTGAGGTGCTGTGCCTGATGGGGCGCAACGGTGCGGGAAAATCCACGGCGATGAAGGCGATCATGGGCCTGTTGCCGCTGAGCGGCGGGCAGATCAGCCTGGACGGCACGCCGATCAGCACGCTGCCCGCCCATGAGGTGCCGCGCCAGGGCATCGGATATATCCCGCAGGGCAGGCGGCTGTTCACCGAGATGACGGTGGCCGAGAACATCCAGATCGGGCTCATGACACGGGGCAAGGGGGCAGAGACCCGCGAGCGGGTGCTGGACATGTTCCCGCGTCTGCGCGAACGGCTGGACCAGCGGGCCGAGACGCTCTCGGGCGGTGAGCAGCAGATGCTGGCCACGGCGCGCGCGCTGTGCCTGGAGCCGCGGGTGCTGTTGCTGGACGAGCCGACGGAGGGGTTGCAGCCGTCGATGATCCAGCTGATCCGCGAGACGGTGGAAAAGATGCGGGAGGCGGGGGTGGCGATCATTCTGGTAGAACAGCGGATCGAAGCCGTGCTGCAGATCGCCGATCGCGTCGCCTTTATCGAGAATGGCCATGGTCGCGAGGTGGTGGACACCGGGCTTCTGCGTGGTGACCGTCGGTTGTTCGAGAAATACGTGGGCGTGTAGGAGGCGGAGTTTTCAAAAACTCCGGCCCGTTTTCTTCAAAGAAAACGGTGGCTTGCAGCGTTGTTTTGAGGTGCATGAGCGATGCGATTCTGGCAATGGGCGTAACTTGGCGGACTGCGATTGCTTGTACGTTGACCGGCGGTTGCTCGGGAAAGAATTGGGCGTGCAGAAATCGGAGTTTTCAAAAACTCCGGATCGTTTTCTTCAAAGAAAACGGGGTTGTGCAGCGTCGTTGGCGGCGTGGCAGCGGTGTGCGGCTGTTCGGGAAGTACCTGGGTGTGTAGAAGCCGGAGTTTTCAAAAACTCCGAACCGTTTTCTTCAAAGAAAACGGGGCTATCGACAGGCTCAGACCAGCTTGGCCAGCAAAGCCTCGAAGATTGCCGCTTCTTCGGTGCTCAGGGGGGCCATGGTCTCGGCCCGTGCGGCCAGCGCCTGTGCTTCGGCACGTTTGAACTGTGCCTTGCCTTCGGCGGTCAGATCCACCAGCCGCAGCCGCTGATCGTTCAGGTCGGGCCGCGAGGTCACCAAACCCTTTGCCTTCAACCGCCCCACCACGCCCTTGATGGTGGCGCTGTCCATGGCGGTCTCCCGGCCCAGCCGGTTCTGCGACAGGGGGCCCTGTTCGAACAGCCGCGCCAGGGCGGCGAATTGCGTTGGCGTCAGCCCGTCCACATGGCGGGCAAAGATTGCCACATGCCGCTGGTTCGCCCGACGCAGGTTGAATCCAACCTGTGTGGACAGCTGATAGGCTTCATCCGTGATCTCTGTTTCACTCATAGGGAAATTATTGACAGTTTGCGCGGGCTCCCGCAACATCTGCTTGTACACCAACAATCGGGAATGACATGACCGATACCGCGCATTATCACCGCCCCGACACGCTGGAAGCTGCCCTTGCCCGGCTGGCGCAGGGCGATTGCCGGATCGCGGCGGGCTGTACCGACCTGTTTCCCACAACCCAGCACAAGGCGCTCGGCGGATCGATTCTTGACATCACTGCCATCGGCGCGTTGCGCGGCGTCACCCGGGCCGGGGCGGGCCTGCGCATCGGTGCGGCGACCACCTGGTCCGATCTGATCCGCGCCGATCTGCCACCGGCCTGCGACGGCCTGAAGCTGGCGGCGCGCGAGGTCGGTGCAAAACAGATCCAGAACCGGGGCACGATTGCGGGCAACCTGTGCAATGCATCGCCCGCAGCTGACGGGGTGCCGCCCCTGCTGACCCTGGACGCGGTGGTCGAAGTGGCATCCGCAAGGGGCACCCGCAGCATCGCGCTGGCCGAGTTCATCACAGGGCCGCGCCAGACCGCACTTGGACCGGATGAAATGGTGACTGCCGTGCTGATCCCCGAGGCGGCGCTGACGGGGCAGGGGCATTTCCTGAAACTGGGGGCGCGGCAGTATCTTGTGATCTCCATCGCCATGACCGCAGCGCGGATTGTTCTGCAGGACGGGGTGGTTGTGCAGGCCGCGCTGGCTGTCGGTTCCTGTGGCCCGGTCGCCACCCGTCTGCCGGGGGTGGAGGCGGCGCTGATCGGCAAGCCACTGGACCCCGCAGCGATCACAGACAGCGCCGTCGCCGCTGCGCTGCGCCCGATGGACGACATGCGCGCCACGGCCGGTTATCGCAGCACCGGTGCCGCCGAACTGCTGCGCCGCACCCTCGCCGCACTGCAAGTGGAGGAGCCGGCATGAACATCCACAGGGCCAAGGGCCAAGAGATCACCCTGACCATCGGCGGCGCCTCCCGCCGCATTGACACCGCGCCGGGCCGGCGCCTGTCAGAGGTCCTGCGCGAGGATCTGAACCTGAAAAGCGTCAAGATCGGCTGTGACGCAGGCGATTGCGGGGCCTGCACGGTGCTGATCGACGGGCGGCAGGAATGTGCCTGTCTGGTCCCGGCGGTACAGGCCGATGGCCGGACCGTCGAAACCCTGGAAACGGCTGAACCGGTGTTGCGCGCGCAGCTTCAGCAGGCCTTTCTGGCCAAGGGGGCCGCGCAATGCGGGATCTGCACGCCGGGCCTGATGATGGCGGCAATGGAATTGCTGCGCGACACACCGACACCCGACGATGCCCAGGTCGAGGATGCGCTTGCCGGGGTGCTGTGCCGTTGCACCGGATACCGCAAGATCATCGCGGCTGTCATGGCCGCCACCACGCCCGCGCAGATGCAGGACATGCCCCAGGCAGGTGCCGCCGTGGGCCGCGCCATTCCTCGGCTCGACGGGGCGCGCAAGGTGGAAGGGACAGAGATCTTTGGCGCCGATTATGCACCCGAAGGCGCACTTCTGGTCCGCGCGGTGCGCAGCCCGCATTACCATGCCGGTTTCAGCTTTGGGGATACGGAAGGCTGGGCCGCGCAGATTCCGGGGATTGCCTGCGTGATCACCGCCGCCGATATCAGGGGCGAGAACCGCTATGGCGTGATCCCGCCGCTGGCCGATCAGCCCGCACTGGCCGAGGAATTCGCCCGCTACAGGGGAGAGGCCGTGGCGCTGGTGGTCGGCTCGCCTGAGGCGGTCGAACCGCTGGATCTGGACAGCTTTCCCGTCACCTGGTCGCCGCTGCCCCATACCCTGACGGAGGCAGAGGGCATGGCCGCCGATGCGCCGCAGTTGCATGGCGACAGGCCCGAAAACACCCTGATCCGGGGCCGCGTGGCCTGCGGCGCGCCGGATGCGGCGCTGGCGGAAGCGGCCCATGTCGTCTCTGGCAGGTTCGAGACCTCCTATGTCGAACACGCCTATATCGAACCCGAGGCAGGGGCGGCCTGGCTGGAGGGCGACACGCTGGTGATCCAGGCCTGCACCCAGGCCCCGGTCATGGACCTGGAGGACACGGCGCGGGTTCTGGGTCTGCCGCATGACCGGCTGCGCATCATACCGGCGGCGGCGGGGGGGGGATTCGGCTCCAAGCTGGACGTGACGCTGCAGCCCTTGCTGGGGCTGGCGGTGCTGAAAACCGGCAAGCCCTGCCGCATGGTCTTCAGCCGCACGGAATCCATGCAGGCCAGCACCAAACGCCATCCCGGCACGATGGAGGCGCGCATCGGGGCCGATGCTGAAGGCCGCATCACGGCGATGACCTTTCACGGCGATTTCAACACCGGGGCCTATGCCAGCTGGGGGCCAACCGTGGCCACGCGGGTGCCGGTCCATGCCTCGGGCCCCTATCTCACGCCAAATTACCGCGCCACCAGCCGCGCGGTGCATACCCATGGCCCCACATCCGGCGCCTTTCGCGGTTTCGGCGTGCCGCAGGCGGCGATCACGCAGGAAATGCTCTATGACGAGTTGGCGCAGGCCTGCGGCATGGACCGGCTGGCCTTTCGCCTGCGCAATGCCCTGCGCGATGGCGACAAGTCACCCTGCGGGCAGGTGATGCAATCGGTCGGGCTGGTGGAATGTCTGGAGGCGCTGCAACCGCATTGGGAAGCGGCGCAGCGCGCGGTTGCGGCCTTCAACGCGGCCTCTGACACGCGCAAGCGCGGCATCGGCATCGCTTCCTGCTGGTATGGCTGCGGCAATACCGGCCTGCCGAACCCGTCCACCATCCGCATCGGCATCACCGCAGAGGGGCGGTTGAAGCTGCATCAGGGGGCCACGGACATCGGGCAGGGGTCGAATACCGTGATCACGCAGATTGCGGCGGATGCCATCGGCATTGCCATCGGAGCCATCGACATCATCGGCCCCGACACCGCCCTGACGCCTGATTGTGGCAAGACCTCTGCCTCGCGCCAGACCTTCATCACCGGGCGCGCGGCCGAGGCGGCAGGACGTGCCCTGCGCGCGGCGATCCTGCGCCAGACCAACCTGGCCGAGGCCGAGCAGATCACCCTGCGCGATGGCCGGTTGACGGTCACACAAGGCGGGCAAACCCGCGAAATCGGCCTGTCGGACATGGTGCCGGATGCACAGGGATATGTCATCGCTGCCGAGGAAACCTATGATCCGCCCACCACCGGGCTGGATGCGGACGGGCAGGGCACCCCCTATGCGCTTTACGGCTATGGGGCGCAGATGGCCGAGGTCGAGGTGGACATGGCTCTTGGCACCACAAAGGTCCGCCATATCGTCGCCGCCCATGATGTGGGCCGGGTCATCAATCCGCTGCTCGCCGAAGGTCAGATCGAGGGCGGGATTGCCCAGGGTCTTGGGCTGGCGCTGATGGAGGAATACCTGCCGGGGCAGACCGAAAACCTGCACAATTACCTGATCCCCACCATCGGGGACATGCCGCCGGTGACTTCGATCCTGATCGAAAAGCCGGACCCGGAAGGCCCGATGGGGGCCAAGGGGCTGGGCGAACATGTGCTGATCCCGACCGCACCCGCGATCCTGAATGCGATCCGCGATGCCTCGGGGGCGAAAATCACTAAAGTGCCGGCATTGCCCCATCGGGTGCTGGCCGCGATCAAGGCGTCACGCCAATGACCAAGCCAGAGAAAATCCGCTGCGATGCCTGTCCGGTGATGTGCTACATCGCCGAAGGCCGGGCCGGGGCCTGCGACCGTTATGCAAACGAGAACGGGCAGATCATCCGGTGCGATCCCCTGACCATCCTGGACCGGCGGATTGCCAAGGGCGACGCAGTCAAACCCTTTCTCGCCGCCGACTGGGACGGCACATCGGCATCGGGCGACGATGTGGTTGTCTCTGCCATCGGGGCGGGAACCACCTATCCGGATTACAAGCCGGCCCCTTTCATTGTCAGCCGCGAGATTGACGGGGTGGATTTTGTCACCGTGGTGACGGAGGCGATCTTTTCCTATTGCGGGGTCAAGGTGAAGATCGACACCGACCGCCACCTGGGGGCGGAGGCTGCCACCGTGCGCGCGAAGGGCGAGGCGGTGGGCCATGTGATGACCTCCGAATACGGCTCGCAGATGTTGTCGCTGGGCGGGGTCGATCACCTGACGGGCGGTGAAAAATCCGAAGGGCGCGTCACCTGCGACACGCTGCTGCGGCTGTGCAACGGCGAGGCGGTGGAGCTGAGCATCGACGGTGGTTCCACCGTGGTGGTGCAGGCCGGTGCGGCGCCCATCGTGGACGGCCAGCAGGAAAGCCGGATGCGGGTCGGATGTGGCTCTGCCACCATCGGCATGTTCGCGGTGCAGTGGCAGGGGCTGGTGGATGAGGTGGTGGTGGTGGACGACCACATCACCGGGGTCGTGTCGGAACATCAGGCGGGCAAGGTGATCGACTGGCCCGAGACCGGTATCAAGATCAATGGCAGACGCTCCACCCCGGGGCGCTATTTCAAGGTGGCCGAACCCGGCCTGGGCTGGGGCGGCAC
Organism: Sulfitobacter sp. PR48; assembly: GCF_028807335.1. Taxonomy (NCBI): domain Bacteria; kingdom Pseudomonadati; phylum Pseudomonadota; class Alphaproteobacteria; order Rhodobacterales; family Roseobacteraceae; genus Sulfitobacter; species Sulfitobacter sp. PR48. The sequence goes on from NZ_JARAMM010000009.1 coordinate 210,136, forward strand.
CGATATCGACGACCCGCTGAAGATTCTCGGCCCCTGGCGCGCGGCCAAGGGCGCGCGGCCCGGTCTGTCGCTGCTCATGGTCTCCACCACGGGCGAGCATTCCGCCTATTACGTGCTCAACGACGATCTGGAACCAGAACCGCAACCGATGCCCGAGGCGCTGAAACCCTCGGTCGATCTGATTGCGGAAAATTGCGAGCCTGCGCTTTGCACCGTGCTGTTCATGGGGGGCGCGGGAGGCTCGCTGCGCTCGGGGGTCACGCGCAACCCGATCCATCTGACCAATTCGGTGAAACAGGACCGCACCCGCGTGACCATTGGCGGCGCGCCGACCTATCGCTGGCCGGGGGGCGGGATCACGGTGATGGTGGATGTCACCCAGGTGCCTGCGGGGGCCTTCGGCTATGTGCCAACCCCGGCGCTGGTGGCGCCGCTGGAATTTACCGTGCGCCGCGCCGATTACGAGGCGCTTGGCGGGCACGGCACCCAGGTGCGCGACCTGAAGGACGTGCTGGCACGGGGCGGCGAATACGGACGCGCATCGCGGGTACTGGGGGATGGCGCGTGAGCGCGGAACCCCAGGCGCATATCCTGCCGGACGGGCGGCGGCTGCACCTGAACCATGGCCCCATCGACCTGATCATCGAGGTGACCGGGGGCGATGCCACGGCCTGTTACGCAACCGCGACGGCGCGGTTTCAGACCCTGCTTTCGGGGCTGGTGGCGGAACTGCCGGTGCTGCGCAGACCCGTTGATGCGGGCACAAGGGTCACCGACCCGGTGGCGCGGCGCATGGTGCAGGCGGTCAGGCCTTACGAGGACACCTTTGTCACGCCGATGGCCGCTGTCGCAGGGGCGGTGGCGGATGAAATCCTGGCGGCTGTTCTGGCCGAACACCACGCAGGCAAGATCTATGTCAACAACGGCGGCGACGTGGCGTTCCACCTGGAAACGGGGCATCAGGTTACCGCAGAGGGACCTGCGGGTCCGATCCACATCACCGCCGGGGATTCCGCGCGCGGGCTTGCGACCTCCGGCTGGCGTGGGCGCAGCCATTCGCTGGGCATTGCCGATGCGGTCACCGTGGCCGCCACGACAGCCGCGGCTGCGGACGTGGCTGCGACACTGATCGCCAATGCCGTGGATCTGCCGGAACACCCGGCCATCAGGCGGGTCCCGGCCCGTGCGCTCAGCCCCGACAGCGACCTTGGCGACAGGCTTGTCACCACCGATGTCGGGGCGCTGGATGCAGCCGAAATCGGCGCGGCCCTCGCCCGTGGACAGGCCCTGGCCAACAGCCTTTGCCTGCGCGGATTGATTGATCAGGCGGTGCTGGGCCTTGCGGGCCGGACCGTCCATGCCACCCATACCCAAGGAGCCATCCCAAATGTCTGACTTTCCCATCCGCAAGATGCAACTGATCCTGGAAGAGGTCCATCACGACGGCGGCCCGCTGCCCGAGGTCCCGCGCAAGCTGGGGGCCATCATCGCCTGTGTGAAGAACCCCTTTGCCGGACGCTATGAGGCGGATCTGCAACCGGCCATGGAGGATCTGAAGCCATTGGGGGCGGAGATGAGCGAACGCCTGGTCGCCGCACTTGGCGGCAAGGAGGGCATCGACGGCTATGGCAAGGGGGCCATCGTCGGCGAAAACGGCGAGCTGGAGCATGCCGCACTCTGGCATGTACCGGGGGGCTATGCGATGCGCGGGCTGCTGGGGCAGTCCAATGCCATCGTGCCCTCCTGCATGAAGCGCGGCGGCGTGGGCAGCAGGCTGGACGTGCCGCTGGGCCATATCAACGCGGCCTATGTCCGCAGCCATTTCGACGGGATCGAGGTGGGCCTGCCCGACGGGCCGCGCGCGGATGAGATCGTCTTTGCCCTTGCCATGTCCTGTGGCGGGCGGGTGCATTCGCGCATGGGCGGTCTGGAGGTCTGGCAGGTGAAGGGGGAAGACGGGCTGCGGTAGGGGCGGTCGGCGGTCTTTTCATTTCCACAGGTCCGGGTGTTTCGCGGGACGCTGAGGAGGGGGAGCAGGCCCGGCTGGAGCAATTCCCGGCCCGGCGTGTCTGTTGTGGCCGGTTGCCGCTGCACCGCGTTTGAGACCTGTCAAAGATGACATGTCATATTTGACAGGTCATCTTTTGCGGTAGGTTCGCAGGCGTGTCGGAGGCAACCCGGGGCAACATTGGATAGGTGACAAAGACGCGAGGTTGATCGCTCTGCTGCCGGGGCTGTCAGGGTGACACGCTCAATATCCCAAGCCTGCATGATATGAACTGCGCGATTTGACCTGTCATAAAAGACATGTCATATTTGACATGTCAGATTGCTGACAAACCCGGAAACGGCTGCCGCCGGAGGTAAATCGTTCTTCTGCGCTCTGCGTTCCGTTTTCGAACGAAGGGCCGCGCCCGAGCCTGGGAGGGCGCATTGAGACGCGCATTCGGAGCGCCTCCCTTACAAATATC